>WTAX01000312.1 GCA_013139395.1 Gammaproteobacteria bacterium
AGCCAAATGAAATTTCCAAAAATCGTGGCGCTTTCAGCCTACAGCAGCGTGCTAACTGGAAAAATGGCTGGTCAGGCAATGTAGACTACAACTATGTCAGCGATAATTACTATCTGGATGATTTTGCCAATAACCTCAGAGACAAGAGTGACACCCATCTAATCCGTGATGGTCAGCTAAAATATAATGGTGATATCTTCAATTTCATGGCACGTACCCAGGGTTATCAGGAACTTCAGGATTTAACTCACACCTATAGCCGGCTACCGCAGTTAACTTTATCTGCTAATGAGACTTTCTCAACCTATGGTATTGACCTGGATACCGGTTTTGATTCTGAATTTGTGATGTTTGCGCAAAACTGGGATGACTATCAAGAGAAGCGTGTAGAGGCCAGTCGTTTACATATCAAACCCAATATCAGTGTACCGTTTAAAAACAGCTATAGCTTTATAAAACCTAAACTCAGCTTAGACATGGTGACATACAAGTTAAGCGATGAAGATAAACTTACAGCAGGAATAACAGACGAAGACAAGGCTTACAATAGACAAGCTGCTAATTGGGATGATGACAGTCCTTCCCGTATAGCACCCATTTTTAGTCTGGACAGCGGCCTCTTTTTTGAGAAAAACCTGTCTTTATTTGATCGGCCCATGCAGCAGACTCTGGAACCACGGTTGTTTTATTTATACACACCAGAAAAAGATCAGGACGACATTCCATTATTTGATACCGGTCTTTCCAGTTTCAGCTTTAATCAGTTATTCCGTGAAAACCGCTTTAGCGGTGCTGACCGTCTAGGTGATGCCAATCAACTATCCGCAGCCGTTACCACACGCTTTATTGATGACGCTTCAGGTGCTGAACTATTTACTGCCTCTATTGGACAAATTTATTACTTTGAAGATCGGGAAGTCACTCTAGAATATGATGAATTCGGTAATCCCGAGCAAGACACAAATGGAAGAGATACAGATTCCAGCTCCAGTATTGCTGCTGAAATCACTAGCCAGTTTGCACGCAACTGGTATACATCCTATTCCCTGCTTTATAATCCTCACAATGATGGCGAAACAGATGAAGCCCGCTTTCGCCTGCAGTACAAATCAGATCGTGATCATATCGCTAATTTAGACTATTCCTATCGTGCTGATGACTATGAGCAAGTTGAAATGTCTGCTTATTGGAAAATTGCTCCACAATGGCGTGCTTTAGCGCATTGGTATTACTCCATATATGATAATGAAACTGCTGAAATTGATCCTTCTAAAACCCGTGACAGCTATACTCTGGACTCAAAGATCGGTGTCGAGTACGACAGCTGTTGTTATGCTCTACGTTTTATTGTCGGCCGGGAACAGGATAATTACTATGCTGATGCCGACAATTACATCATGCTGCAAGTACAGTTTAAAGGTTTAGGTTCACTGTCCCAGTCCCTCGCAGGTAGTGGTCATAATCTCGAAGAAGATATCCCCGGTTTTGAACCCTGGAAAAATTAGGACTTTAGTCAATGTTATTTAATGTAAGAAAAATAAGTCAAGCACTCAACAAAGGTCATTTTTTTAGTAATATCTTTGCTTTATTATTAATTTTAAGCTGTTTCACCGCCTATGCTGAAGAGATTGTCACTCTTGACAGCATTGTTGCGATTGTTAACGAAGATGTCATTACTCAACTTGAGCTCAAGACTGAGTTTCGCGCAGTCATTAAAAATCTGAAGAAAAAACAAGCCAGGCTGCCTCCCGCAAATGTATTAGGTAAACAAGTCCTCGATCGTATGATTCTGGAACGAATACAGTTAGATATGGCCAAGCGCACAGGCATTAAAGTTGACGACACAACATTGAGCCGTGCTATTAATGGCATTGCAGCACAAAATGGTTTGTCTCTAAGCCAGTTCCGAGAAGGCCTGGCGAGTCAGGGCGTTGATTTTCGACAGTTTCGTGATGAAATAAAAAAACAAATTCTTCTAAAGCGGTTAATACAACGCAATGTCGTCAATAAAATCACTATATCTGATCAGGAAATTGAAAATTTTCTATTCAATGTGAACAAACAAGGCGGTATGGATCAATCCTATCATCTAAAACATATTTTAATCGCCACACCAGAAGCCGCATCACCTGCTGTCATAAAAAAAGCCCAGGCAAAAGCCACTGAAATTGTTAAAGAACTCAAAACAGGCAAGGATTTCTCATCTGTTGCTCTGGCTGTTTCCGATGGCCAAAATGCACTTGAAGGCGGTGATTTAGGTTGGCGTAAAACGGGTGAAATTCCAACTTTATTTGCTGATAGCGTCCGTACAATGAAAGTTGGTGGAATATCAGATCCTATCCGCAGTCCAAGCGGCTTTCATATTATTACTATTATCGATACAAAAGGTGCTCAATCCCACATAATCACCCAAACTCACGCACGCCATATTCTCATCAAACCCAGCATCATTAATGATAATGAACAAGTAATACAGCGTTTAAAGCAAATCCGTAAACGTATTATCAATGGTGAAGATTTTGGCACTATGGCAAAGGCACACTCTGAAGATACCTCTTCAGCAACACGGGGTGGTGATTTAGGCTGGTTTAAACCTGGAACTATGGTTCCCCAGTTTGAAAAAGCCATGGAAACATTACAAATCGGTGATATCAGCGAAGTTATTCAAACAAACTTTGGTTACCACATCATTGAAGTCTTAGGACGACGAGCTCATGATGATGCTGATGAACTGATTAAAGAAAGGGCTCGCAAAGTACTGACAAACCGTAAAGTGACAGAGCAAACAGATGCTTTCTATCGCAAAATTCGTGATGAAGCCTTTATTGAAATTCGACTGGATAATAGTTAAGGTTTCACCACATTGAATAAGCTGGACACACTGGTCATTACCCCCGGCGAACCTGCTGGTATTGGCCCGGATTTATGCATTGAATACGCGCAGCAGCCACACGACTTTCAAATGGTGCTAATAGCTGATCCTGATATGCTCAATGAACGTGCCGGACTTCTGGGTAAGCCCATACACCTTATAAAGTTTGATAAACAAATTAAAAAAACTTCCGGCTCAGGCACTCTCTACTATATACCCGTATCACTTCCAGAAAAGGCAGTTGCCGGTTCACTCAATGTAAATAATGCACCGTATATTCTAAAAACACTTGATATGGCCGTTCAAGGCTGCCTCAATAATACCTTTGATGCACTGGTAACAGGCCCTGTTCATAAAGG
>WTAX01000050.1 GCA_013139395.1 Gammaproteobacteria bacterium
TTTTTGCTTTTAGTTTTAAAAAAAGGAACCAAAAATGAGTTCAGGAAAAATTGTCCAGATTATTGGTGCTGTAGTCGATGTAGAATTTACTCGCGATTCATTACCAAAGATATATGATGCATTAACAGTCGCTGAAGCAGAATTAACTTTGGAAGTTCAGCAGCAATTAGGTGACGGAGTCGTTCGTTGTATCGCCATGGGAAGTACTGATGGGGTAAAACGTGGACTTGAAGTCACATCGACAGGCGCACCTATCTCCGTACCTGTTGGTACCGAAACATTGGGACGCATTATGGATGTGCTGGGTAATCCGATTGATGAAAAAGGTGATGTCGGCGAAAAGAAACGTGCCTCAATTCACCGCGCAGCACCGGCCTATGAAGAATTGGCAGCCACAGCGGAATTATTGGAAACCGGTATTAAAGTAATTGACCTGGTCTGCCCATTTGCCAAAGGTGGTAAAGTTGGCCTATTTGGTGGTGCGGGTGTAGGTAAAACCGTTAATATGATGGAGCTTATCCGTAACATTGCAGCAGAGCATAGTGGTTACTCCGTATTTGCCGGTGTGGGTGAACGTACTCGTGAGGGTAATGACTTCTACCATGAAATGAAAGACTCCAATGTACTGGATAAAGTGGCTCTGGTTTATGGTCAGATGAATGAGCCTCCAGGTAACAGACTACGTGTTGCATTAACCGGCCTGACCATTGCAGAAGGTTTCCGTGACGAAGGTAATGACGTATTACTATTTATTGATAATATTTATCGTTATACCCTGGCAGGAACAGAAGTATCAGCTTTATTAGGTCGTATGCCTTCAGCCGTTGGTTATCAGCCTACACTGGCTGAAGAAATGGGTGCTCTGCAAGAACGAATTACTTCAACAAAAGTCGGCTCAATTACCTCTATTCAAGCGGTTTATGTACCTGCAGATGATTTAACGGATCCATCACCAGCAACCACATTTGCTCACCTTGATGCGACTGTTGTTTTATCTCGTCAGATTGCTGAATTAGGCATTTATCCTGCAGTTGATCCACTGGATTCAACTTCTCGTCAGCTGGATCCGCAAATTGTCGGTAATGAGCATTATGAAGTGGCTCGTGGAGTTCAGACAACTCTACAGCGTTATAAAGAATTGAAAGATATTATTGCGATTCTGGGTATGGATGAATTATCTGATGAAGATAAGCAGATTGTAAATCGTGCTCGTAAAATTCAACGTTTCTTATCACAGCCTTTCTTCGTTGCAGAAGTCTTTACCGGTACCGAGGGTAAGTATGTTTCTCTGAAAGATACCATCCGCGGCTTTAAAGAGATTGTTGAGGGCATACATGACGCTATCCCTGAGCAAGCTTTCTATATGGTTGGCGGTATTGAAGAAGTGCTTGAAAAGGCAAATGCTGTTTAAGCAAACAATATCCAGGCTCTAGTTAATAGAGATAAAATCTAGCCATAGAACAATTAGCTATCAATGAAATAGTTTGTTCTATGGCTAGTATTCAGGATGTAAAAGGAGAGTTGCCATGGCAATGACCATGAAATTAAACATCGTCAGTGCTGAAAAAGAGATTTTCTCTAATTTGGCTGAGATGGTTATCGTTCCAGGTGAAATGGGTGATTTAGGTATTTTACCTCAGCACTCACAATTGCTTTCAACTTTAAAAGCAGGCGAAGTGATCATCACTGAACAAGGTGGTAAGCAAGAATCTGTTTATGTATCAGGTGGTCTACTTGAGGTTCAGCCTCATGTTGTCACTATTCTTTCAGATACCGCAGTAAGAGCAGGTGAGTTGGATGAGCATGCAGCTCAGGCCGCTAAAGAACGTGCAGAAGAAATGCTCAAAGATCAAGAGTCAGAAATTAATTTCGCAAAGGCTGAAGCACAACTGGCTGAAGCTATTGTACAATTAAAAATGATTGAAAAAATGCGTAAGCAGAAGAGAGGACATTAATTCACTAGTATTAGCACAGCTAAGACAATTTTTAGATAGACACTATGTGGATTAATGAAATCACTCTTTCTCATAAAAAAAGGTCGTATAAATACGACCTTTTTTTATGAGTGAAATAATATAAATACGAAATTAATCAAGGAATTCAGAATAATAATTGGCCAGTGAATCTTTAATTGGGTGAAGTTTTATATCTAAACGATTTTTTTCTTTATCAACGACTGTAGGTGGTTGTTTAAATTCGTTATAGTAATCAATTAACACAGGAGAAACAGGATCCTCACCCATACATGGATCATATTCATCCGCAGAAACGCCTCTGAGCGGATTCAGATTAAAAAAAACGAGTAAGAGCAGTATTAGTAAGTTTTTCATCATAAATAAAAGCCATAACTATATTATAAATTAATAATATACCCAAATGGTGCGTAACTCAAGGGGAAACAGAGTAAAATGTAGTGGAATACCCTAACATGTGATGAATTTAACAAAAGTAAGATAAATCTTCTTTAAAAATGAAAGTAAAAATAGAACAATAAGAGATTAAACAATATTTTGAGAAAAAAAGAATGAATGTAAAAACACTGTCTGATAAACAACTTCAAGTCATTATTCTTGCTGCAGGTAAAGGGACAAGGATGTATTCGGATCTACCCAAGGTTCTGCATAAATTAGCAGGAAAATCACTTGTTGAGCATGTTATTGATAGTGCAGAGGCTCTTAACGCAGAATCAATAAGTTTAATTTATGGACATGGTGCTGAACAGGTAAAAGATTCATTAAAAGAAAGAGAGCTTATCTGGTGTGAGCAAAAAGAACAATTAGGCACAGGACATGCAGTACAGCAGGCAATAGAAGCTGTAAATGATTCAGCCAATGTATTAATTTTATATGGTGATGTACCCTTACTGGGTCCAGAAACACTCAATAAACTATTAGAGGCAAAACAAAATAGCTCAATTGCTCTATTAACCGCAAATCTGGATGATCCACAGGGCTATGGGCGTATTGTCAGAAATAGCGAGTCGAAGATTGAAAAGATTGTAGAACAAAAAGATGCCAGTGACAAAATAAAACAGATCACAGAGATAAACAGTGGTGTCATGGTGGTTGATGGTGACAAACTAAAACAATGGTTAGCAAAAATTGGTAATAATAATGCTCAGGGCGAATATTATTTAACTGATCTGATCGAATTAGCTGTTTTAGAAAATGAAATAGTTCAAAGTTATATTGTTAAAGATAATAAAGAAATAGAAGGAATCAATAATAAGATTCAATTGGCAGAACTTGAACGAGAATATCAAAAACGTCAGGCATATACCCTGATGACCAGGGGGGTGACTTTGAGGGATCCGGGTCGTTTTGATTTACGTGGCACCATTGAAACCGGACAAGATGTCATTATTGATATTAATGTCATTATAGAAGGTCACTGCAAAATAGGCAGTAATGTGACTATTGGTGCTAATACGGTTATAAAAGATATGACCATTGGAGATAATGTTGAGATTCTGGAAAATTGTATTCTGGAAAAATCAACCATTGCTGGCGGCTGTCATATTGGTCCGTTTGCACGATTAAGACCAGATACGAAACTGGATGAAAATGCCAAAGTCGGTAACTTCGTTGAAATAAAAAAATCACATATATCCAGAGGATCAAAGGTAAACCATCTGAGTTATATTGGTGATACTGAAATGGGTGAAAACGTCAATATTGGTGCAGGTACAATTACCTGTAATTATGATGGTGCCTATAAACATTTAACTAAAATTGGCGATAATGCATTTATCGGATCAAATACAGCTTTAGTTGCACCTATTGAGATAGGCGATGGAGCAACCATTGGAGCAGGATCAACACTGAGTAAAAATGCAGAAGCAGAAAAATTAACCTTTACCAGAGCGGGACAAAGAACTCTGGATGGCTGGCAAAGGCCAAGTAAAAAAAAGTAATCGTAGATTCATTATTATAAAAAGATAACAGGATAAGCTATGTGCGGAATAGTTGGAGCTATTGCAGAACGGAACGTTGAAGCGATTTTAATAGAAGGTTTAAAAAGGCTGGAGTACAGAGGCTATGATTCTGCCGGTCTGGCCATTCAGGGAAAAAATAATAAAATCAATAGACAAAGAGCGCTTGGAAAAGTCTCACAATTAGAAGAAGGCCTGGAAAAAAATCCGATAGAAGGTAGTATTGGTGTTGCTCACACACGCTGGGCAACTCATGGAAAGCCAGCAGAATGTAATGCCCATCCACATATGAGCGAAGAAGATATTGCTTTGGTTCATAATGGTATTATTGAAAATTATGAAGAAATTAAAACTCAACTAGAATTAGAAGGCATTAATTTTTGCTCGCAAACGGATAGTGAAAGTATTGTTCATCTGATCGGAAAATATAAAAAACAGGGTAAAGATTTATTAAGTTCGGTGCGTGCAACCATTAAGCATTTAAAAGGAGCGTATGCCTTAGGCGTAATTGACAATAATGAAGAACGTCTGATTGCTGCGAGAAGCGGCAGTCCATTAGTGATAGGTTTAGGTATTGGCGAGAATTTTATTGCCTCAGATGTCTCTGCTCTGCTTCCCGTAACACAGCAATTTATCTTTTTGGAAGAAGGTGATGTTGCTGACATCACACGTGATTCCATTGTTATTTATGATAAATCAGGGGAGGAAGTTGAACGCCCCATGAAAAAGAGTGAAATCAGTGCAGATGCGGTAGAACGCGGTGAATACCGTCACTACATGCTAAAAGAAATTTATGAACAACCCAAGGCTGTTGCTGATACTTTAGAAGGCCGCATTGATAATACTCATATATTTACAAATTCTTTTGGCTATGGTGCAGAAGAAATTTTTAAAGAAATTGACTCAGTCTATATAATTGCCTGTGGTACCAGCTATCACTCAGGATTGGTAGCAAAATACTGGTTTGAAGGAATCGTAGGTATTCCTTGTATGGTTGAGGTAG
>WTAX01000543.1 GCA_013139395.1 Gammaproteobacteria bacterium
CACTGACATTGGGCCCGGAAGCCATTTGAATCGCTGCTACTTTTGCCATCTTCTCTCTAACACTTTATATTCACATAAAGCCTCATAGTTTCAACGATTAACAGCCAAATTTCAAGTTAAATAGTTCAATTTTTTAGGACTTATCATTAATTTATGGGTATTCTGAATTATTTTCATCAAATAATGGATGATGCTCTAGTTGTTGTGATTTTTCCCCACCCGAACCAAATGCTTTTTTAATTTTTTTAAGGGTATTTTTATTGGTTTTGTCTTTCTTGATAACAGGATCATACCACCCCCCCTTAATCGTATAATCATAAGCCGTCGCCTGATTTATTTGATCACCCAGAAGTTTTTGTCCTAGCCAAACCACGGCCGCACCTGCTGGTCCGGCGACAGCTGCACCCGCCAGAGGCAGCGTAGCTGAGATTTCTGGAATAACCGTCACACGCTGATCAAAACGTTCTGTTACCATGCTGGTACTACCGGTGACTAAAATTTTAGCACTGGGTGAAGAAATTCGAAAATTATCAGTATAAACCACACCATTATTGAAACGAAAATCACCTTCTATTTTCTCAAACTCAAAGCCTTCCTTAGAAACATCCGTAAAATCCAATGATAAACGACGCATTAGAACATTCATATTGAGCAAGCCCAATAAGCGTCCAGCAGCCCCGGGGTTTCCTTCAACCCATGCACCTTTTTCAGAAATTATATTAATATTACCTTCTATATTTTCCTTGCTAAAATCAGTTAATCCTCCAATCCAGCTCATATAGCCTGTCACTTGCAGCTTGCCATCACGGATTAATTGCTCATTGCCTAAAGCCATTAGTAATTTTTCTGATGATGGAATTTTAGCAACCCCTTCAAGGTCTACTTCAGGATATTCATGCCAATAATGCCATTTTCCTTTGCCTTTAAATGAAAGCAATTGACCATCTAAATCAAGCGTATCAAACACAATACTTCTATCCACTCGACTCGTTTTTATAGTAAATTTTCCAAGATCAGCATCACCCATTTTTATAATATCAATAGTGCCGTTGATTAATGGAAAATAGTCAGGATCATTATCATTATTGTCTCGGGATTTTGCTTGAACTTTTTTCTTTTCAGGAATATCAGTGACTCCTGACACTTTAGAAGCTAACTTTAATTCCGGTAAAACCACTTGTTTCAGAGCTAACTCAACAGGTAAAGTAAAACGCTTTTCAGAAGATTTATCAGTCACTTTTTTCTTAGTTTTACTTTGAGAAGCAAAAACTGACTGCCATTGTTGTAAAGGCAGTTCATTTAAACTCCCCGTTATGCGTAATAAATTTTCTTTTGGTAATTTAGCCTGAGCACCTTTAAACGCAATATTTCCCTTAAGCAGTTTAAAGGTGTCGCTTGATGTATCAACAAATAAAGCCAGAGATAATTCATTGGAAATTTTCATAGAAAATTGAGCATACTTATAATCTTTTTTACTTTTTGCTGCTTTTATTTCAGAAAAAGAAAGCTTAAAAGATGACACCTTACTTGCCTGTTTTTTAAAAGGCACAGGTAAGTCAGATTTTAAATTTTTTAAGTCTGAATAAATATTAAATGACAGTCCACGTTGTTTATTAGGTAAATCAAGTGCTAATTTAATTCCCGCTGAGCCTGAGAGTTGATTGCTTAAGGGGGTTAATTGTTCAGGTATCAAATTGAATTTTTTTAATTGTCTAATAGACAACTTACTATTAATATTAATACTGACATTAGGATCTTTTTTAGATTTTGGGGCTTGCTTATCTGTCTTTATTACTATTCCAGCCGCTTGCCCCATAATGTTGGCGGTTAATTTTTTTGCACTGACAGACTCATTATGAACAAGAATATCTCCTTTAATATGATTAACCAGACCTTCTTTACGCTCAAATCCGGGAGGATAATAGTTATTATCGATAAGCTTCACTATGACCTTACTATCCGGTTTACCTTTTTTAAGGGAGAGTGTCACATCCAGATTTAGCCCAATATCACCTGTGGCATCCAATATCTCTAAAACATCATCGGAAACCAGTTTGCTCTGTTTTAAAAATTGTTTGCCATCATCGACATTACTATTAATATCACCGGTTAATTTTAATTCTGACTTTAAATAACTTTCTATATTTGCTTGAATATTATTCGATACTGATGAAAAAAGTTTGCTCTGCGTTGACTCTACTCCCATGCCCTTCTGTGTAAATTGTACCTGAGCATTGATATCTGTTAACAGCGGCCAGCCTTTATTATAATTAAGTTCAACCTCTTTAGTATTAAAGACAATATCCATAACACCACTATGATCTTCATAGGGAAATTGGGCTAATTCACCTCTAAAAACAACACCGCCATCTGTTGCCCATCCTGAAAGAAAAGCATTATCAAGCCAGCTGACCAGACCATCGCTCATTATTTTTGCCGGCAAATAATAGGGTACATATTTAACATTGACATCATGATAAAACCCGCTTAAATCCATATAGGTCTGACCATTTTTTGCCAGCCAGAGATTAACATCAGCACTGGCATTTAAATGTGGATTTTTAAGTTTGAGTTGTTCTGCACCAAAGAACCATTCGTCTTCTTCCTGCTGCCAGAAAAATTCACCTGATAATTGTGTAATGGGCCATGAATCGCGAAATAAAGCTTTAAGGTGCAGCTTCATATCAGCACTATTAATATAAGCACGCCCCATGGTTTCATCAAAGATGACTCGTGATGAGAAGTTTCGGACTTTGGGTAGTGAATATAATGCATTCATCCCGAAATGATTGATATCTGCCTGAACTTGATAGCGGGTGATATCAATAGGCATTTTTAATGTATTTAAATGAAGCGTCGCACTAATATTTTTAATCTGGCCCCTGGGTTTTAATACTTTGTATATTTTTTTATTAAACTCTTTGGGTGAAAAAAAAGAGAACACTTGTGAAAATTCCTTCAAATCAAAATTATTCAAAAAGAGCTGCAGCTGAGATTCTGCTTGTTTTTCAATATTAATAAGTTTTAAGTTGATATACTTTTCAGTGATCTGTTGATATTTGATATCGATATTAAAATCAAACAAATCCAATGTCCATGAAGTTTCTCTTAATCCTGACTCAGTCAGAGCATCATGTCCTCGTTCAAGTTTGAAATTGGTCTCTATTTTATCAAAATTAATTTTTCGCTCGCTATCTATTCGAGTTAAATTAGCATCAATAATATTAAGTTCACCATAAATTGACTGTAATTTTCCTTTTTCAATGTTTGACCAGAATTTTGTATTGGCTTCAATACCATTTATTTTAAATTCTTCAATTTGAAGAATCTCTCGTTTTAAAAAGTGTAGCAGTGTCTGCTGGTTCATATTATCAACTGAACCATAAATCTTACCATCCCAGTTTTTTAAGTCATTAATCTGACCACTAAAATCAAGACGAAGTTCTAGTTGAGTATCTGAATCATTTAATTTAGCCAGCAGCGCTATTTGATGCATTGACTGTTTATTCTTCATTTTAAAATTGATATTAGAAATAAAGACTGACGGCAGCTCCTCCATTTCATCAACAAAATAAATTTCACTATCTGTCATTATAAAATTTGTCTGATTAAATAATTCAAGGTAAGCTTGTAAATTTTCACCCTTTCTTTGAGTGTTTTGTTGTGTCTTATCCAGGTGAAAATCTGCAATAGAGAATGTATTATTCTTATTACGGCGAAGAATAACACTCACCCCTTCAACACCAATAGTGTCTATCTTTGCTTGTCCATAAAGAATTGAAAGCAGGGTATTTAAACGAATACTGGCAGATTTAAATTGTAATTGTTTTTCTTCTTTTAATTTATTTTTAAAAGTAAAGTTGTACATTGCGACAGATGGAAAAAGAAGATTAATATCCACTTTTATTTTATCAAATGTCACATGACCCTGAAGTTGGGATTCAACCAGATTTTGCACAATTTCCGGGTTCTCTTCAAGATAAAGAGCAATGGCACGAAATGAAAGTAAAATGATTGCAAAAGAAACAATCAGGCTTATGACTAGCTTTCGATGAAAATGCCAAATAAATAAGCTTGTTTTTTTTAACAACTTAAAGAATGAAAAGCGACCCTCATCAGTTTCAGATGGAATAGCAGATTGCGGTTTTGCTGAAACATCCTTAGCTTGTATGGGGTGATCAGACACAGCTTATTTTATTGCCTTATATAAATAGAACGTTAATATTTTTCTGCTCTGCTTACATAAGAACTCACATTGGAACTCACATTGGAACAACATCATACTGCTCCTGATTATATTCGTTATCAATTTTTAACTGAATCGAACGTTGCATAAATTCTTCTAATTCAGCAATCGAGGAAGATTCTTCATCCATTAAATAGTCGCCCACTTTTTGAGAGGTTAATACTAATAATTTTTCAGTATCAAATTGTCGTGCTTCACGTATAATTTCACGAAAGATTTCAAAGGCAACTGTTTCTACGGTTTTAACCGTACCTTTGCCATTACACACAGGACAAGCTTCGCATAAAATATGTTCTAAACTCTCACGCGTTCGTTTACGTGTCATTTCAATTAAACCTAAATTAGACACTTCGGTAATGCATGTTTTTGCATGATCACGTTCTAAGGCTTTTTCAAAGGCTCGCAATACCTGGCGGCGATGTTCCGGATCAGTCATATCGATAAAATCGATAATAATGATGCCGCCAAGATTTCTTAAACGTAATTGTCGAACAATTGACTGCGTGGCTTCCAGATTGGTTTTAAAAATTGTTTCTTCCAGATTGCGGTTACCAACATAACCTCCTGTATTAATATCCACAGTCGTCATGGCTTCGGTCTGGTCGATGATCAAATAACCACCCGACTTCAGTTTAATCTTGGATTGTAATGCCCGCTGAATTTCATCTTCAACACCATAAAGGTCAAAGATAGGACGTTCACCGGGATAGTATTCTATACGCGGTGCCAGTTCTGGAATAAATTTATTAGCAAACTTAATCACTTTATTAAATGTTTCACGAGAATCAATTCGAATAGCATCAATATCTGTATCAGCGATATCACGCATGACTTTCATTGCCAATGGCAGATCTTCATAAACCATTTTTTTCGAATTGACAGCCTTATTACTTTCTTGAACAGACTGCCAGAGTTTCTCTAAAAAGATCATATCTGCATGTACGGCTTGTTCTGAAATGCCCTCTGCCACTGTTCTCACAATATAACCGCCACCATTAAATTCCGGCAGGCGTTTTTTTATAAGATCTTTTAAACGTTCCCTTTCTTCATCATCTTCAAGCTTTTGTGAGACACCGATATGGCTGGAATTCGGCATATAAACAAGATAACGGGCAGGGATAGTAATATGTGTCGTTAATCGAGCACCTTTGGTACCCATTGGATCTTTAACCACCTGCACCAGAATTTCCTGACCATCTCTTAATACATCACCTATGGTCAACTCCTGAGGCGGATTTTTCTTTTCCTCTGAAACGACAATATCTGAAAGATGTAAAAAAGCAGTACGCTGTAAACCAATCTCAAGAAAAGCAGCCTGCATCCCGGGTAACACCCGACAGACTTTACCCCTATAGATATTACCAACCAGACCTCGTTTACTGGCCCGCTCAATAACAACTTCTTGTAACATACCATTTTCAACGGTAGCAACTCGTGTTTCTTGTGGTGTTACATTGATCAGCAGCTCATCACTCATATTATTTATTCTTTTAATTTTTTCGTTATAAGTAAGTTCAATGGGTTCATATTCAGCCATTATATAATTAAAGCTTAAAGCATATGAATATCAAACTTCTGTAATAAAATTCTTGTTTCATAGATTGGCAGTCCCATCACACCAGAATAACTACCATTGATATTGCTGATAAACAAAGCCCCTTGACCTTGAATACCATAACTGCCGGCTTTATCAACTGGTTCGCCGCTTTTCCAGTAATTTTCGCACATTGAACGGCTTAGTTTTGCAAATGATACCTCAGTCTTAGAAACTATCTGCTCAGTTTTTTGAGCATTGATAAGAGCCACAGCCGTGATAACCTGATGAGTCTGCTCTGACAGACTTAACAACATATCGATCGCCTGCTCTTTATCTTTCGGTTTACCTAAAATATTACCATTGAGTACAACAGCAGTATCTGAACCCAGAACCGGAATTTTCTGATTAGCCTGTCTTGATAAGCCATCAATTGCCTTATCAAGAGCAAGTCGAGAAACATAGGCTTCAGGTGACTCATTTAATTGATGAACTTCCTCAGCAAATTGAGGAATAACTTCAAATGAGACTCCCATTTGATGCAGAAGTTCCTTGCGGCGTGGTGAGTTGGATGCAAGGTGTATCATCAGCGATGATATGGATGGTTTTTGAGAATACTATAGGCTCTATAGAGTTGTTCACTCAATAAAACTCTCACTAATGGATGTGGTAAGGTTAATGGTGATAACGACCATTTAACATCTGCTCTGGCCACACAGGCTTCGCTCAAGCCTTCCGGGCCTCCCACCAGTAAGGCCACATCCTGACCACCATGTAACCAGTGATCCATTTGCCGGGAAAGTTCCTGTGTACTCCAGGGTTTACCTGTGACTTCCAGAGCAACCACCAGACAACTCTTGGGGATTGCCTCCAGAATCTTTTCACCTTCGGTTTTTTTTATGCGCACCAGATCCGCATTTTTGCCCCGTTTTCCAGGCGCAATCTCGATCAATTTGAGCTGGCAATCACTAGTGAGGCGTTTCGCATATTCATGATATCCCTTAGTAACCCAGTCAGGCATTTTATTGCCTACGGCCAGCAGGTAGATATTCATTAAAGATTACTCACCGTCATTAAAAGCAGAACCATCATCGTAGCTAGGATCTTCATCATAGCCCGGATCGTCAACATCCCACATACGTTCAATACCATAATAATCTCTAACCTGCGGCAGCATCACATGGACAACCACATCGCCCAAATCAACTAACACCCAATCACCTGTATTTAAGCCTTCAACACCTAATGGTGCGACACCGGCTTTTTTCGCTTCAAGCACGACATTATTGGCAATTGCTTTGACTTGTCGATCGGATCGACCACTGGCAAACACCAGCACATCAGTGATACTGTTTCGTCCCATAACATCAACCACATTGACATCAAATGCTTTTACATCTTCCACTGCTTTCACTGCCAGTGCCTTCAATTCCTCAAGATTCATTGAAATTTCATTACCTTCTTTCTATTTAATTAGGAGCGCAATACGGGATAAGGCAGCGTAAGAGATATCTCTCAACTCTACCTGATTGTGATTACGTATAGAGATTATAGTATTTTATCAGATTTATAACGGGTTCAGGCATTAAAAAGCGGATTGATTGCTTATTTTTTAATCTATTGCGAATATCAGTGGCTGAAATCGATAATTGAGTCACTGCTTCAAGCCGTATTGTTCCACATAATGAGTCACTAATTGTTTGTCGAGCCCGTTTATGTTCCTGGTACAATGTTTGTATCGCTGTCGGCCATTGCTCAGAGGCATGAAAATCGGTTTCAGGTCTTTGGCTGACGATAATATGGGCATAATTCAGCAATTCCTGCCAATGATACCAGCGATCAATACCGGAAAAAGCATCCATTCCCATCAATAAACACAAGGGATTGTCGGGGTAATCCTGACGCAAACTCTTGAGTGTCTCCACCGTATAAGATGGCCCGCCACGTTTTATTTCTCTATCATCTAAAACAAAACGGGGTTCTACCTGAATTGCCTGAGCCACCATTTCACAACGTTGTTCGGCTGAAGTTTGAGGCTCATCTCGATGTGGAGGCTGAAAAGCAGGGATAAAGCGCACATGATCCAAAGCAAAAATTTCACACAATTCCAGATTAGGTCTCAGGTGTCCATAATGAACGGGATCAAAGGTGCCGCCATAGATCCCTATAGGTGCTTTGAGTTTCAATGACATGAATATCTTCTGTATCAGTATGATTAGTTAGAAGTCAGTTATATGTCGCCAGGCTCCTGGATACCCTTAGCCTCTAATATGCCCATCACCCAGAACAATGTATTTTTGCGAGGTGAGCCCTTCTAAACCAACTGGACCCCGGGTATGGATCTTATCGGTACTAATACCGATTTCGGCACCCAGACCGTATTCAAAACCATCAGCAAAGCGAGTAGAGGCGTTGACCATGACTGAGCTGGAATCCACTTCGGCTAAAAAGCGTCTGGCAAGCGTATAGTTTTCGGTAATGATAGCTTCTGTGTGACCTGAACTATGCTCAAAGATATGTTCAATCGCAGCATCGATGCCGTCAACCACACGAATAGACAATATCGGTGCCAGATATTCTGTATCCCAGTCTTCTTCTGTGGCGGCAACAACCGATTGCCCACTAAGAGCGGCGGCACTGCGTTCACAACAACGCAGCTCAACCCCTTCCTGTGCATATTTTTGTGCCAGTTCAGGCAAAATATTATCCACTGCAGCGACATCAATTAATAAAGTTTCCATGGCATTACATACACCATAACGATGGGTTTTCGCATTGTAGGCAATATCAATGGCTTTTTGGCGATCAGCTGTACCATCAATATAAACATGACAAATACCATTAAGGTGTTTGATCACAGGCACACGAGCATTACCGCTGATGCGTTCGATTAAGCCTTTGCCGCCGCGAGGTATAATCACATCAACATACTGCTGCATGGTAATAAGTTCACCCACCGCTTCTCTGTCAGTGGTTTCAATAACCTGTATAACATCTGTTGGCAGACCTGCCTGCTCAAGCCCTTGTTTTATACAGGCAGCAATGGCCTGATTAGAATTAATCGCTTCTGAGCCGCCACGCAAAATAGCAGCATTACCTGATTTCATACACAGAGCAGCTGCATCAGCTGTCACATTTGGTCTGGATTCATAAATAATACCGATAACACCTAATGGCACACGCATTTTGCCGATTTGCAGGCCCGATGGCTGATAGTTCATATCGGATATTTCGCCTACAGGATCAGGCAGCGCAGCAATTTGACGAAGCCCTTCCGCCATACCCTGAATACGCTCTTCATTAAGCGCTAAGCGATCAAGTAAGGCATCATCTAAACCTCTTTCTTTACCCGCTTTGAGATCTTTATCATTCTCATCGATCAATGTTTTCATTGATGATTCTAATAAATCGGCAATCGCCAATAAGGCACTATTTTTTTTATTACTGCTGGCCTTAACCAGTGCTCTGGAAGCCTGGCGTGCTCGTTGACCCACTTCGGTCATATATTGTTTAATATCCATCTTATTCCAACTTAAATAGTTTAATTATTATTTCTTTTACTTTAGTCATAGATTAGCGTTAAGCGTTAAGCGTTAAGCGTTAAGCGTTAAGCGTTAAGCGTTAAGCGTTAAGCGTTAAGAAAGAGTCTGAGCAAAATCAAGAGAAAAAGCAACCAGGATGTGCACAGACTCTACTTTATTACGATGCTCTTTTCTTTTGATGTTTCTTAACGCTTAACGCTTAGTACTTAACGCTATCTCCTGCTTTACAAATAGGTTTTACCCGCAACAGCCGACAAAATCAACTGCATCATATCCCAGGGATCACCTATTTCAGCACCTTTGGCCATTTTATCTGCCAGTAACAGCTGTTTAAGTAATTGCTGCCATTGTTCCGGTCGACTGGTGTGTAAAGCCTGAGCCAGTAGTGATTTTCGTTTGGGAAAAATATAAAAGCCTTTCATTGCCGCCTCAACATTTTGCTGCTGCCCACCAGCATAAAGAATGGCTGACATTTTTGCCAACATACGAACTTCTTTAGCAAACAGCGACATAATTAAAATAATCGACAGCCCTTCTCGCTGTAGACCATAGAGCATTCGTGATGCCCGTTTTAAATCACCCGATAAAGCACAATCAAACAGATCAAATAAATTATAGCGGGCACTATCAAAAACAGCTTCTGCAACCTGTTCATAATCCAATGGCAGCAGTTGCTTACTACCCGCAACCGAATACAGAAGACTGAGCTTTTCTATCTCCTGATCAGCCGCCAGCAAGTTACCTTCAATCCGATCATTAATTAATTGTAATGAATCCGCTTGTAAACTTAAGCCCTTAGCCTGTAAACGTCGCTGCAGCCATTGATTAAGATGATGTCCATCGATCGACCAGACAGTCACTATACCCGCAACTGCATCAACTGCTTTATACCATTTGCTTTTTTTGGTTGCTGACTCTACCTTACCGGCAATAATAATGAGAATAATATCGGGAGGTAAATTTTCACAATATTCAATTAAAGCCGCACCTTTATCAGAGGGCTTGCCCGTAGGCATGTGAATTTCAATTATTTTTTTGCTGGCAAATAAAGAAAGTTCATTAGCGGCTATAAGCAAATTATTCCAGTCAAAATGGGCATCAGCATGATAAACATCCCGTTCTTCATAGCCATAATAACGAGCCGCTTTGCGCAGCATATCCACTGCTTCACGATGCTGCAGCGGCTCATCACCACACACCATATACACAGGATACTGTCTTGCTTTAAGATCATTTCTTAATTGATCGGGTTTAATTTGCATAACGGTTAACTAACAGCATGAGCCTATAACTATGTCTATAACTATGTCTATAACAACAGGGCTTATTAAAAATTATTGTAACTATTCAGCATGTATTTCTAAATGATATCTGTTAAGCCTATGGCCACTTATTTTTATAACTTTGAAAACTCGCTGCGCTCAGACAATCAAAGTCAGAAAAATAAGCAACCACAGGCTTTTTGTAAATAGTACGCTTCTAGTTACAAATTATTCAGCAATTGCTTTCATACGACGCAGCATTTGTATAATAGCGGGCCGCATCATTTCTTTACGGATGATCTGTTCCTCATTATCCTTGCCTAAGACATCATTCG
>WTAX01000138.1 GCA_013139395.1 Gammaproteobacteria bacterium
GATGACATATCTGATACATTGAAAATCTTTCGCGATGCTGGAGAGAGCTCCCATTTTTTTAACAAGAGCTACGGATATGCTGTCTTTCCAACAATTGGTAAAGCGGGTATAGGAATTGGTGGTGCTTATGGAAAAGGACAGGTTTATGCCAAAAAAAAACATGTTGGTGAAGTGAGTATGACCCAAATATCAATCGGCTTTCAATTAGGCGCACAGGGTTATAGTCAGATTATTTTCTTTGAGGATAAACGTGCTTTTGATGAGTTTACCGGAGGCAACTTTGAATTCGGTGCCACAGCACAAGCTGTAGCAATTACTGCTGGAGCTTCTGCCGGCACCAGTACGACTGGAAGCTCAGCTACTGCGAGTGGTGGGAAATATAATGCCACTACTGCCAGTGGCGGATATCACAAAGGAATGGCCGTTTTTACTGTAGCAAAAGCTGGTTTGATGTATGAAGCCAGCATCGGGGGACAAAAATTTAAATATACATCTAAATAACGCCAAGGGTTTATTTTGATTAAAGTCATATTAAATATTTATGCCCTAATTAGTGATCATCTGTAAATAGCTTTTTTTGGCGAATTCATTCGCCTATTTATGGATGGACTAATTTAGCTAAATAAGTGTTCCAAAATAGTGAGCATTATATATTAACTATTCGCATCAGAACCTGTTATTTATTATGACGGCTGGTTATTGCTATGAAAAGTTGGTAAGTTGGTAAGTTGCATCATATCAACTTACCAACATAACAACGTATCAACCTATTGCTCACCTTTCTTAAAGCTCATACGTCCCTGAGGAGCATCAGCTCACATTCACTGCAATCACAGAACTTTGTTCCTCTTCTTCCTGAAGCAATGCCCATGTCCACTGCATTACTGCCTGAAAAGACTGACATTTTAACTGTTTTATTCTCTAATAACGCTGATGCCAATAATACTTAAGTTTGTGTATTTACTAATCTGCTGATAAGTAAACATATTCAGCATTTTAATTATGACTACTATTTTTCCTACATTATGGTTTATAAATATCCACATCAGCTTTTTTAGCCGCTTTCACCAATTTTTTATCTAATGAAGACAATGGAAGACCTTCACGCATAGCTAATTCAAGATATGAAGCGTCATAACTACTAATATTATACTCTCGTGACAGAACCAGAGTTCGGCTAAAAGCTTGATGTGCTGTTAATGGATCAACATGAATAGGTAAATTCTCCAATTGGGAAATAAACCTTTCAATTTCACCTAAACTGACTTCACCTCTTTTTTCAGCACCAATCAAAACACTTATCGCTTCAAGATGCCAAAGATTGGGTGTTAGTACATCAACATCCCTCATACTCTCAAGAACATTTTCAGCATATTTTTGATCTGATGCTTTTTCACTAGCCAAAAGCCATCGCATGGAAACAGAATTATCAAGTACAAAATCTGTCATTTGCGCCCTTCTTCCTTTAGCTCATTAAGTAAAGAATCTGACACTTTATGCTTTTTTGCCTTTAAAATATTATGGATGGCTGATTCAGCCTTGAGTCTGTCATTTGAGCGACTGGGAATTAAATCAGCAACGGGTTTACCACGATTTGTTATTGTAAAAGACTCGCCTGATTCAACTCGCCTTAATATTTCCGGGAGTTTAGTTTTGGCATCATAGGAACCGACTTCTTCTAACATATTTGATACTCCAAATTAATTATCATATAGACCAGTATACTAGTCTATTATAAAAAATCAACCAACAGACTAGAAATATGGTCTGTTGATTTTAAGAACTGTTTTCCTATATTAATGACTACGACGATTTATAACACTTTCCCATCCAGGCCAATCGCTAGTAGATAAACCATCACCTGTAACATATATTCTTTCCCAATTATGAAGAGCTTCTTTCTCTTCATCTGTCATGGATTGTGAAAGCTCCATTATTCTTTCTATATTCAGAAGATATGTATTTTTGTTTTGATTCTTATCATCCATGCAATTTTTCCTATGATTGTTTAGATAATGATGTCTTTTGTGCCATATGTAGATTACAGCACAAAAAGACCACGACTCATTAAGCAACCCGATTGAAAAACCTAAGCGCCACTTACAGCAATCACAGAACTTTGCTCCTCTTCTTCCTGAAGCAATGCCATGTCCGCTGCATCACTGCCTGAAAAGACAGACATGGCCTGAAGCAGCTGCTGAAGCTGGGTATCGACAATGCTGTCAGTCGTCACAGCCTGAACGGTGATTTGGTTCGCAGAAATACCATAGGCCTGGGCCGGCTGGATATAATCCACGGTGTGTTCGCCGCCTAAGAACCAGTCTTCGATACCCACACCGTTGCTGGTTCCATCAATTCCGATCACCAGATCATCACCATTGCGGATGTAGGTCAGTTTATCCTGCGTAATATCATCCGTAAAAATCAGCCAGTCCGTTCCACCACCTGAATTTTTAATAAAATCCTGTCCCGAGCCTGTACGATAAACATAGAGATCATCACCTTCACCTCCCATCAAGACATCATTGCCCGCATCACCACCTAACTGGTCATTGCCGGCACCACCCACCTGCGTATCATCACCGGCACCGCCGTCAAGGTAGTCATTGCCG
>WTAX01000282.1 GCA_013139395.1 Gammaproteobacteria bacterium
GAAATGGAAGCACAATAAAAATTGAATGAATGGCACAGATCAAATAGAGTGAATTATCTTTACATTTTTTACTGAAAATCCCGTATCGGAGGCTGGTAATTAATTTCACGAGTGTCTTTGGCATGGATGCCAAGGCCAAGCCTATATGGACGTATTCACGGAGTCTCCAGAAATTAAATACCAGCCTACGATACTCTTTCAAAGTGTAAAGCTGATTTGATCTGTCCCGAATGAATAATGCCAAAATAGAGGGTGAGCATGCAAAAAATTATTTTTACAATACTGGTGACACTGCTGTTTTCTAGCGTTTCATCAGCTGATTTTGATTCAGCAATGGCGAGTTATGAGAGACAGGATTATTCCTCTGCGTCCAGTGAATTTGAAAAATTGTCCCATAAAAATGATAGTGATGCGCAATATATGCTGGGCTATATGTATGCAACAGGTAAAGGTTTTTTACAAGATTATATTGAGGCCCATAAATGGTTTAATCTGGCTGCCAGTAATGGCAATCAGGATGCAGTGAAAGCACGCAATGGTGTTGAGCGTCGTATGAGCAAAGAGCAAATTGCCCAGGCACAAAAACAGGCAAGGGCATGGAAACCCGGATTACATAAAGCACCCTTACTCACAGAAGATGATTTTGAACCAAAAGCAGAGTCTGAAATTGAGTTAACCGACAAACAAAGCATCAGGCTGGTGCAATCTAAACTGGCACAGCTTGGTTATCAACCGGGTTCTGCTGACGGGGCCATGGGGCGTAATACCAGAAGGGCAATTCGTCAGTATCAATATGATAATAAGCTGGTAGAGAATGCAAAAATAACACAGTCATTATTTGATTCATTATTTCCTGATGGTAAGCCGGAATCAATAGCACAAGTGAGTAATAAACAGGGTTTGTTATTTCCTGATATATGGGTACAGGATGATGCGGCTAAGGAGTCTGATAATGAACAATTACGAGAAGAACTTGCAAGTTTATTAGAAAAAGGCCGACAGCGTCGTGCTGCCCAGACATGGTTTTTAAATGCACTCTCTGATCTGCTTAAGCAAGATCAAGCAGCGGACTGGTCTGTTATCTTACAGGATGACTTTCAGGATGGTAATTTTACCGTATCACCTCTGTGGTCAGTGCTATCAGGTCATTTTAGTGTTAACAAGCAAGGCTTATTTAGTCAGGTGAAGGGCCAGACAAAACAGGAAAATCAACGTCCTCAATCCAGTCAGGATCTATCAACAGCTATTTTAGGTGCAATACTGGAACATGCGACCAGAGATGAACAGCAAAATACAGCCACTCAGAATGAATCTGAGCTTGCAAAAATTATTACGCAGCATGCCATCCCCAATCATTTTGCCTTAAAAGCCAGATTAACCTTCCAAACCAGTGATGGGCAAGTTGAGTTTGGACCTTTTTCGGGAGAAAATCAGACTCAGGGCTATCAATTATCGATCTCTCCTGCGCAAAACCAAATTGAATTGTTTCGCAAAAGTGCCCGGGGTAGTTCTGTCATTGAATCAAAAAGAGTATCAATCGCCTTAAATCAGGTGCATGTCTTTGAATGGTTAAGAGATACATCAGGAATGATGACAATTGCAATGGATGGTGAGCAACTCTTTCAGATCAGTGATCGCCGTTATATGGAAGATTTTTCTGGTTTTATGATGCAGAATTTATCAGGTTCAATAATATTGAATGAGCTAAAGCTTGCGGCAAAAAAGAACTGAATTAATCACAAATAGAGCATAAGTTATATAGGCTCATGCTCTCACTTGTCTCTATGATTTAATGGCGGAAGTGACGCATGCCGGTAAATACCATAGCAATACCATGTTCATCTGCAGCATCAATGACTTCCTGATCACGCATGGAACCACCGGGTTGAATCACGGCAGTGATGCCAGCTTCAGCTGCGGAATCCAAACCATCACGGAATGGGAAGAAAGCATCGGATGCCATAACTGAACCAGGGACCACAAGATTCTCATCAGCGGCTTTAATGCCGGCAATTTTGGCTGAGTAAACACGACTCATCTGGCCTGCACCCACACCGATAGTTTGTTTATCTTTGGCATAGACAATGGCATTTGATTTAACAAATTTAGCCACTTTCCAGGTAAAGATAAGGTCTTGCATTTGTTCTGCTGTGGGTACTTTTTTAGTGACTACTTTTAAATCACCTTCAGTAATCATACCCAGATCGCGTTCCTGAACCAGAAGACCACCATTAACCCGTTTGTAATCCCATGTTTGTATTGGTGTGTCAGACCATTGGCCACATGATAAAACCCGGACATTTTTCTTTTCAGCTAAAATGCTTTTAGCATCTTCATCTATTTCGGGTGCAATAATGACTTCGACAAACTGGCGCTCAATGATTGCCTTGGCTGTTTCTGCAGACAGAGGCTGATTAAAGGCAATAATGCCACCAAAAGCAGAGGTTGGATCTGTCTGGAATGCTCTATCATATGCTTCCAGCTGATGACTGCCCAGTGCAACGCCACAAGGATTTGCATGTTTGACAATCACACAGGCAGGTGCTTCATCGAACTGTTTAACACATTCCAAAGCCGCATCGGTATCACCAATGTTATTGTATGATAATTCTTTGCCTTGAATTTGTGTTGCTGTGGCAATGCAGGCTTCTTGGGGAGATGATTCAACATAAAATGCTGCATTTTGATGAGGGTTTTCACCGTAGCGCATCTGTTGAGACTTATCAAATTGTAGGCTATAGGTCTGAGGGAATGTTGTTTTGCTTTTATCTTCAATATTAATTGCACCCAGATAATTTGCAATATGACCATCATACTTAGCGGTATGTTCAAAAGCCTGAACGGCAAGTTTAAAGAGTGTTTCCTGAGCCAATTGTCCTTGAGATGCTTTCATTTCATCAAGGATGCTTGTGTAATTATCAGGATTAACAACAATGGCAACGCTTGTGTGATTCTTGGCTGCGGCACGAACCATAGTTGGGCCGCCAATATCAATGTTTTCAATGGCGGTTTCTAAATCACAGTCAGGCCTGGCTACA
>WTAX01000335.1 GCA_013139395.1 Gammaproteobacteria bacterium
GTAATATCAAGAGCTTTACCTTTAGCCAGATCAGCATTTTGATCCAGCAAAATGATATTTCCCAGTTCAAGCGTTGCAGCAGAAACCGCCGCATGAGCACCGACATTTCCAGCACCGATTATTGTAATTTTTTGCATTAACAAACCTTAAATTTCATCAATTCTTCATCTGAGTAATAGCAGAAAAGCCGATTATTATGCACCGAAACAGCTATGCAATCTTCAACAACAGGCGGTGAATCATCATTAACATGACATATATCAATAAAAACAAAAAGGTTAGCATGAAATTATAATTTATTAATAAATTTTAAAACCTGTTTTGTTTCCTGCTCTGTTAATACCTTATAGCCACGCAAATACGGCCAGCCATAACCCCAGCGAAATGACGTAGGAAGATATGGCGTACCACCAACACGTACGCCATTAAGCATAATTTTTGCGATCTCCGGCCGCCCTATCTTTTCTACACAGAATTTTAAGGTTTCATCAGCGACTTGTCTTTGCTGATAGGTGCCGCCCTGCCAATAAGCCTTATCGTGTTCGATACAACACTTCAGCCATGATTCTTTATAAACAAGCGTACCATCAGGAAATACACTACAGCCATCTGACGTAAAGGGCTTAAGCTCATCACCATAGCCAATATTAAAATAAAATAGAAATAGTATTAATAGTGTTTTTTTCATTGTTTTTTACATTTTTTTAGACTTCAACCAAATTATCAAATCATCCCCTATTTGTATAGTCCCTGATTTTTTTATATCCCTATATTATAACTTTTATAAAATATTGATTGATTCAACCCATTTTAGCCTTATTGGTATTAAAAAAGATTTAATGATACTTAAAACGTTACCAGTCACGTATTAATTATGAGACCTGTTTCACACAATGGCATATTCATTAATTATTTAAGGTTCATTTAATATTGTTATGTTATTTTTGGCTCTTATATTTTAGAGGGAATTTTCTTATGAGCTATGCAAGAACAAAAAACAAAAACATCCGCTTACTACTCAGTATTTATCTTTTATTCTTATTTGGAATATTCAAATTATCCTTTGCTGCTAATTATACCATTCTTGCCGCTAATGATTTAGGCATGCATTGTGCTGATCAGGATTTTCGAATTTTTAGTATCCTGCCGCCCTATAATGTGCTTAATGCACAAGTGTTGTTAAAAGGTACTGAACCACTATTGATGAGCCCGGCTAATGGCATCCATGTGACCTACAAAGCGGTGGATTCTAATTATTTTTCTGATCTGACTGATCCAACACAGACTCCTGTTGCCAATAATTCTATTACCAGGAGCGGAACTAATCTGCCTGGAAAATTTAAGAACAACTTCTGGAAAACGGTAACAGGCAAATCAGTTATTACTATATCATTGGGTAATTCTTTTTATACTATACCCATTGCTGCATCTTCTGCTACTGGTATTGATAAGATTGGCTTTATAGCCTACGAACCACTTTACCCAACTGAAATTTTGGCTTTATTCCCATCTACACCGGATTTAGGTTTACCAGCACCAGATGTCGTAAGGTTATATCTGGGAGATAAGAAATTACATGCAGAGCAGTCTGCCATGCCGGGAGCAAATAATACACCACAACCATTTCACGGCTTTGTTGAGAACTTTCCATTCTTTACCAGTTTTCCATTTGGTTATACTGTCAATAATTTTAATCGCTATACGGCCGAAGGCATACCCATCTCTGCCATTGATGATGAAGGTCGTTCTAATCCTTACCCATTAATGCGAATTGAAGCAAGAGACGCAAGTGACAATGTATTAGCCTCTGTTGATGCAGTTGTACCCGTTGCTTCAGAAGCAGATTGTCAGATATGTCATGCTTCTCAAGCTGTTTGTGATATTGATACAAGCACAACGATGACTTGTAACGATCTTCCCAGTTTTAATTATGATGTAGCATCTATTGAAACCGCGCTTCAGGCTAAATTGGTTATTGGAGCAAATACTCAGCAAAAGGTCATAAACAGCGCTAAAATTAATATCCTTCGCTTGCATGATTTAAAACACAAAACCGCTCTGGCCGGTACAGCAGCAGATGGTACCAATGGCAATGGCAAAACTAACAATGTTGTCTGTGCTACCTGCCATTATTCACCTGCGCTGGATTTGGCTCATCTAGGACCTAATGATGAAAATGGTAAAGAACAAACGCAACATATCAGTATGTCTCGTGCTATGCATGGAGTCCATGGTTCATTGGCAGCTGATCCGCTCTATGACGGATTAAATTTATTCCCTACAATGCCGCCTCCAGGAGCAGATCGTGACCCGGTGCTGGCTGAAGCAACTCTGATGGAGACTTGCTACAATTGCCATCCAGGTAAGAGCGCTAAGTGTTTACGTGGAGCAATGGGCGGTTCTGGCACTGTTTGTCAGGATTGTCATGGTCAGATGACTCAGGTGGGCGATGACTTTACTAAAAACTTCCCAACCGTTCATTTTCCTGCTGACGGCAGTGCTGATTTAAGCAAACGGGTTCCCTGGGCATCAGAACCAGCCTGTGATAGTTGCCATATCGGTGATGTCATACAGGCAAATGCTTTGAACCTGAGTGATGTGGTTGTGAATGCTAAGGATATTGATGGCAACACTGATGGCTTACGTTTGCTACAGTCTTATAAATTATCAGATCATATTGCCAATGGCGGGCCGACTAATCTTCCTATTTTGAAGTTTCCAGACTCACGCTTTGCAACAACAGAGTCATTGTATCGTTTAAGTGGTGCGAATAATGGTCCAAACCAGGGTCATGGCGGACTCAGTTGTGAGGGCTGTCATGGCAGCACTCATGCAATCTGGCCTAACATTAATCCCAATGCTAATGACAATAAAGCCGCCAATGACTTACAAGGCCATTCAGGAACAATTATTGAATG
>WTAX01000395.1 GCA_013139395.1 Gammaproteobacteria bacterium
AAAATCATCATTTTCAGGCATTAAACGTACTTCATCTTGCTTTTTATATAAACGTTTAACCGTCAGTTCACCGTCAACAGCGGCAATGACAATTTTTCCATGACGAGGTTCAAGCCCTCGATCAACAATTAAAATGTCATCGGGATGAATACCAGCATTGATCATAGAATAACCCGTCACCCGGACGAAAAAAGTAGTAGACGGATCATCAATCAGGTATTCACCTAAATCTATCATACCTTCAATATAGTCATCAGTAGGTGCAGGACATCCAGCAGCAACTTTGCCGCCATAGAGAGGTAATTTAAAACCACCAGCATGAGCGTACTCAAGAATCCGCTCAACCATGCTTTCAGGTACACGAATGGCTTTGGTAGATTCTGAAAATTTACCTGTTCCTTTTGGACGACCAGCGCCACTACGTTTGCCACCTCTGGGCATATGATCTCTCCTGAAAAAATCCTGAAAATGAGTTTTTTTAATAGAATAGTGTACTTTTATCAATATGTCTAATGAAATTTATTTTTTTAGTTACTTATTAAGTGATTTATTGAGTTGGCTCGGGGCTGTCTGTGGATTTTTTATAAGTAATACAGGATAATACGCCGAATTGAATATTTATAATACAGACTCCCAGGAATAATACTTTGATATCTACAGCAAACCTCACCATCCAATTTGGTGCCAAGCCATTATTTGAAAATGTTTCGGTTAAATTTAGTGATGAAAACCGTTATGGTCTTATTGGCGCTAATGGTTGTGGTAAATCCACTTTCATGAAGATTTTAGGTGGTGATCTGGATGCCACCAGTGGTACGGTGACTATTAGCACGGGAGAGCGTGTCGGCAAATTACGTCAGGATCAATTTGCTTATGAAGAATACTCTGTCATTGATACTGTTATTATGGGGCATGAAGAACTTTGGCAGGTTAAAGAAGAGCGCGATAAGATTTATGCTAATCCGGATATGAGTGAAGAAGACGGTATGCGTGTTGCTGATCTGGAAGTTCAATACGGTGAGATGGACGGCTATACTGCTGAGTCCAGAGCAGGCGAATTATTAATTGGTGTGGACATTCCTGTCGAGCAGCACTTCGGCCCTATGTCAGCAATTGCTCCGGGTTTTAAATTACGGGTGTTATTATCACAGGTACTTTTTTCTGATCCTGATATTATGCTGCTGGATGAGCCCACCAACAACCTGGATATTAATACTATTCGCTGGTTAGAAGATATTCTTAATGAGCGTAATTGTACCATGATCATTATTTCTCATGATCGACACTTCCTTAATAGTGTTTGTACTCACATGGCTGATCTGGACTATGGTGCCATTAATATTTATCCCGGCAACTACGATGAATATATGCTGGCAGCAACTCAGGTGCGTGAGCGTCAAATGCACTCCAATGAGAAAAAGAAAGCAGAAATGTCTGAACTGCAAAAATTTGTGGAACGTTTTTCAGCTAATGCATCCAAGGCAAAACAGGCGACATCACGTCGTAAGCGTCTGGAAAAAATTCAATTGGATGATATTAAAATCTCTTCGCGTAAGAATCCGTTTATTCGCTTTGAGCAGGATAAAAAATTATATCGTAATGCCTTTGAAATTGAGAACCTGAGTAATGGCTATGATGAGCTGTTATTTAAAGATCTGAATATGCTGGTTGAAGTGGGTGAACGTATTGCAATTATTGGTGCTAATGGTATTGGTAAGACAACCTTATTAAGAACCCTGATTCATGATCTGGAAGCCAAAAGTGGTCGAATTAAATTTTCTGAAAATGCTGATATCGGGTATTATCCTCAGGAGCATGTCGATGAGTTTGCCGCTGATATGACCTTATTCGACTGGATGGATCAATGGGGACAGGAAAGTGATGATGATCAAGCCATTCGAGGTATTCTGGGGCGCTTATTATTTTCACGTGATGATACCAACAAATCAGTCAAAGTACTCTCAGGTGGTGAAATGGGACGTATGGTCTATGGCAAACTGATGCTGGAAAAACCCAATATCCTGTTTATGGATGAACCTACCAACCACATGGATATGGAGTCTATTGAATCTCTTAATATGGCACTGGATATCTATCAGGGTACCTTAGTCTTTGTCAGTCATGACAGGGAGTTTGTTTCCTCACTGGCGAACCGTATTATAGAAATGAAAGATGGAGAAATTATCGACTTTAAAGGGCCTTATGATGAGTATCTGGCGAGTCAGGGAATTGAACTATAATCATTTTCTATATCTCTATTCAGGTGGGTTATTTCTTGTAATTCACCTTCAATAAGCACCACGAAATTATCCTTTTTATTGAGCAGCAGTCATGGAATATTGGCAAATACTATTATTAGTCATTATCGGTACCTTTGCCGGATGGATTAACGTCATGGCGGGCGGTGGTTCTTTGCTCACTATTCCGGCCATGCTGTTTATGGATATTCCTGCGCCAGTCGCTAACGGTACCAACCGTATCGCCATTCTGGCTCAGAATATAACCGCTGTGTATGCTTTTTTTCGTAATGGTTTCCATGATCTAAAGCTCAGTATTACTTTATCCTTAGCTGCCTCTTTTGGTGCTATATGGGGGGCCTGGTTAGGTGTGTTTCTACAGGGTGTGTGGTTTAATCGGTTGCTGGCAGTAGTGATGATTGCCGTTATTATTCTAATGGCTACTGAAAAGAAAATAG
>WTAX01000417.1 GCA_013139395.1 Gammaproteobacteria bacterium
TTATCTTTAGCATTAATGAGTTGAATGACGCCTATAATTTTTTTCTCAAAATCATAGACCGGAACAGTTAATACCGAATGAGTTCGATAGCCTGTTTTTTCATCAAATGCCCGAGTGCCTGAAAAGTTATATTGGTTTTCATCATAAATATCATCAATAAAAATACTTTTTTCCATTAATACGCAATTCACCACAACCATTGAAGCATTAGCAACGTCATCAATATAAAGTGGGATGTCGGGAAAATCCGTCTCTGGTGCTTGCTTATTGATGTTTAATGAACGATTAAGCACCACTTCAAATTTAAGAAATTGATCTTTAGAAATTGAGTACAATGTACCTGCATCAGCATTGGTTAAATCCATTGCACCTTCAACAACAATGGCTAACTGATTCTGCAGGTTTGTTTCTCGAGATAGTTTACTGGAGATTTGATTAAAAATTTTTGTACTATTAGACATTCTGACGCCCGTGATAGATAAATTGATATGCGACCCTGTTTTCAGTATAGCAGAAGCTCAACAAGGTCTGTTATCACTAAATGATCAGATTGTTAAGTCAGTCATCAAACAAAGGCATTTTATTTAACTATTTATTTAACTATGGTGCTTGTGACTGTGATATAAAAAGTATAACCATGTGCTCAGACAGAGTTGCTACCTCTTACTCTACCTTATCTGGTATTATCTCACATGGCTATTTTCAGAATGATGTACTCTTATTTGACAAAACTATATGCCTTATTTTAAATACTCAGCATAATAATTATTACAGCTATTAGCAGCTTCTGTTTGCGTATTTGATGCTTTATAAACAGCTTGTGACGGGCTGGCTTTATCAACACAATATTCAGCATAATACTCAGGTAATGATAATTTATCTGATACTGCAACACCATCTGAATTATATTCTGAAGCAACTGTAGTATTAGTGTCTGCAGTCAAAAAATCACTATAGTATTCATCAAGCGATAATGATTGGCTCATTACCACTGCACTCATAGACAAGCCACTTATTAACACTAATGTTTTAATTAAAGTTTTCATAATATTCCACCTTTTATTTAAGTATATAATGATTTAATAATATAGATTTTATTATAACTTTCAAGTTTTACTTAGGGTTTTTACCTATTTATGTAATGGAAGTTACTAAAATAATTCATGTTTGCCCACTAAAAAACAGTTTTTGACTTAATCCAGCATTTAAATTACAATAACCAACTTAATTACTTGGTTATTATTTAGGAATAATTTATGAAAACATGGCGTTGTAAGATCTGTAATTTTATTTATGATGAAAAAGACGGCTTACCTGAAGAAGGTATTGCGGCGGGCACACGCTGGGAAGATATACCTGAAGATTGGTTATGTCCTGATTGCTCAAGAGGCAAAAGCGACTTTGAGATGGAAGAGATTTAACTCTTTATATTCAATAAGTTGCACATTATATAGCACTTAATATGTTGTTTTGTGTGACTTTTATTCTAAAAAAATATAATTTTATCGATTTAAGAAGGCCACCCTCCCTGTTCATAATTTCTACATCCTCCCTGTAAGATTCCTGGTATTATTACAATTCGACACATATAAGGACAGAATTATGGAAGAATCACTTAAAAATGATACTATTTGCCCATTTTGTAAATCTAAAAACCAATGTATGGCACAAGTTGAGGAGCCTTGCTGGTGTAACAATGTCAATGTACCTAAGGAACTTTTAGCTCTAGTCCCTAAAGAAACTATCAATAAATCCTGTGTCTGTCTTTATTGCATTAAATCATTTAATGAAAATCCACTTGAGTTCAAGAAAAGATATGCGGCTTTTTAACTAAAATAGTTGGCTCTCAACAATCCTGTCTGTCTATTATTTCCCCTGTAACATCATTCACACTCAATGTACTGATTAAAGTTTTCTCTATCATTGCCAATATTTGTAATATTACATAGATACTTGTGAATTTTAAGTCAATAATTGAATATATGATAAAACGATACATATGGAATCTTCAATGGATCAATCAGATAACCTGGACTATAACATCAACTTTCTGACAGGGATTAACTGGTTCTTAGTGTCTAATTATAGGCAAGCAATAGACTTTTTTCTCATAGCAATTGTTGAAACCGATCCGTCAGACGAACATTATTCTATTTATCAGTCCTACGCAGGACTTTCATCTGTGTTAATGCATCAGTTAGGTGGTTTACATCATTGTTATCATTCATTTGATGTCTCCCTTTCTATTAAACCAGAAATCCATCTTAATCTGGCTTGTGCTGAGTTTATGTCAGGACATCGCAAGCTTGGCATTCAGATTATAGATAAAATTGACGGCCTGAATTTATCCTCCAGGAACTCTAAAGAAACTCTTGCTTTTTTTGATCTGGTAGGCAAACGAGAGAAAGATGCAAAAGGTTTACTAAAAAGAAATAAGCTTACTCATAAGTTCATAGGGAGAATATTCAGAAAAAGAAAAGATGTTAGTATTGAACGTATTGAAGCATTTATTAAAGAAACGACTAAAAATCGTTATAAAAACACTATGATCAATTTTCAAAGTCAGCCACATTAATTATTTTTCCTTATGATATCCTCTAGATAAAGAGATCTTTTAGGATTGTATTGGTATAAAACAGCTTCGTTTTATACTCTTAAAAGTTAATGGTTAACTTGAATATTAATGCACTTAATCAGTATATGCACAAAATCACTGAATATAATATATTTTATTTATTATGTGTCGTGGTAAAATATTTTCTATATTTTTATTAACTGAGTAATAAAATGAATATTGCAATTAAATCCATACTATTAGATGCAGGAATATCCACCTTAATAACGTTAGTTGGCGGGGCTAGTTTTTATTCTTTCCTATTTCTATTCGTTATATTATTTCTCCCGGCAATATCGATCTTCGTTTCCATCGATATTGCGGGTAATTCCTCTAAAGTTTCACCAGCCAATGACAACAGCCGAAAGAAAGAGATTTAATCCAGCCATTCCACCAGATAAAATATTTTAAATCCTTCAGAGGATTTTGATGGGCCTATTACTTCAGCGGCATATAGTTTCTTAGTATGATCCTGCTCAGCAATGGCTCCTTCTTTTGATTCATAAATAGTTACTGTTGTTGATGGAAAACGATCACGTTTTTTTCTCGGAGAATAAATAACAGCAAAATGTCGCTTTGCTACATTCGCTTGCGGATGTGGATCCAGAGAATAGCCTTTCAACTTGTTATATTCCAATGAGTTATAAATACATTATTCATTTGAGTGTTATTTTAGGTGCTTTCTTATAAAAAAATCTAAGATTTTATCAAGTTTTCAGGAAGTGATTAGAGCAAACCCAATGTGCCGCCATATTATGTCACCGAATGGCATTCGATTATTTTTAGTTACCTATGTAAACAAGGCAAAGATAAATTAGAGTCGGTTATCATCGATTTTCACGAACGTCCATACATTGGGCAAATTAATTATAGCAAAACCATGCCAACTAAATACAAAACTCATTTCAAGTCTGGTAAAGAGTTGAGGGAACGGGTTAATAGTGTACGCTAAAAAATATGCTCCTACTGTACAGGTTATTTATTCTTCTTAGCCTTTTTTTCCTTTTTAACCTTTTTTTCCTTTTTTACTTTATCTTCAGCCTCTTCCTTTACTTTTTTCTCTTTGGAACCTGCCCATGCTTCTCCTTTTTCAAGGCCCATCTCACTCGCATGATCATCTCGAACTCCACCTGCACCTTTCCCCTTGTCCTGTTTGGCTATAACAGGTAATGACAGTAGCAGCATCAGTAAAAATAGTGAAAATTTCTTCATTAGGTACTCCTTAATGTTTTTGGGTGACTTGAACAATTTAGATTGTTACATACTTGATCATCCGATGTAAACCATCTATAAAGTCTTATTAAATGTCAACCTTTCGCATCAAGGCTTCCAGGTGGACAAGCTTAATACTATTGAAATACTACGACTTTATATTCGCTTCTATTAGCATCATAATATTCCTACAAATTTATAGTGCTATTCCTACATATTTTTTTACAATACCAAATTATAATAATTTCTAATCACAGTTTTTCTGTGTGAATCACTGATATTGCAAGCTTTATAATCATTTTTCCATTTAATTAATATTATATGACTACTCCAAAATACATGATTCTAGATAATGATGATAATAATTCGAAAGTTATGACTGCTATGTTGGAATTTTTTGGAGAATGTATTTGTCAGGTTTTTACTTCACCTTCACAATTACTTGATGCATTAAAACAAGATAAACCTAATAAGATTTTTTGTAATGTCACAGCGAGAGGTTGTGACTGCAGAGAATTATTTGAAAATACTGAAATTAATCTTCCCTTTATATTTATTTCATCATTGAATAAGTCAGAGGAACGCCGTCACTCCTATTTAGATAGCGGTCATCCATACATTACATATCCTTTAACTATTAAAGAGATACAAAAACATTTAAAACCTGAATCCAACTCATAAGTGCAATTTAAGCTAGCATAGTTTATACAAACTCACCCCAAATATTTGTTGGTTTTGTGTGTGTTTTATTTTGGAAAATGCTCTTTTTGCCTCTATTTGTAGTGATATAGTCATTTTGACGAGCACCCTACCTTGTCCACAATTCCTACATTCATCCTGATGATAATTAAGATGTCCAGTAAGTAAGGCTCATTCCTATTCCATTCTCACCTGATAAAATCCACCATACGCATCATGGAACTTCTTGATTTCTCGTAATTTCTATACGATATTGATGTAGTATGCTTTTTATTTTCATAGTGATTACTGAAAAACAAATAGATTATTTAATTCCGCCGATTTCTATGCATAAGCACATTTTTTCTAAACCATGAGAGGAGAAATATAATTGCCTGAACAAATCGAACGGAAATCATTAGACACACCTGATGAAACACGCCCCTTCAGAGATAACAAAGGAAAAGCTGAAATTGTTACTGTAGGAGGTGTTACACTGGGAAGAGGCACTTTCGAACCAGGATGGATTTGGAATAAGCACGTCCAACCTATCTCTGAAACTTCATCTTGCCATGTTGCTCACACAGGTTACATATTACAAGGACGCATGGTTGTGAAAATGGATGATGGATCAGAAGAAGAACTTGGTCCTGGAGACGCATTCTACATGCCGGCTGGGCACAATGCCTGGGTTGTAGGTGATGAGCCATGCGTACTGATTGATATCACTGGCTTTGGCAAATACGCGAAATATTCATAGTACTTTTTTATTTAAAATTCACTTTTTGCAAGTAATAGGTGGATTTTTATCACCCCAGATAGATTTACACCCGATTAGGCGTAAAATTACTCTCTTACATTTTATTTCAAAGCAAAATCAGTATTAAATAAGACTAATAATTTTTACCGATACAACCATTAAAACAGTAACGAAAAAAAGAACTGTAGTTAAAATTAATGCCAACTCAACTTCATCTAATAAATGTTTGATATAAGTCATTTTATTAACTCCTTTCCAGTTAATAATAAATGATGCTTATTTCATGCCAAATGAATAAGCAGTTAATTTTTATACATTTATTTTTTTAGATTATTTAACTTTAATAGAGTTTGTAAGATATACTGACACCTATTCACACATGGATAATTCTCTAAAAAGGGATAGGCTGTTAACACCCATCCCAGATAGATTGCTTTTAAAAGTCGTGACTACTAAATTGATTATTTAGCAGGTGCAACTGGTGCTGGAGCTGCTTGAGCTGGTTGACCATACGGCATATTATGCATCGGCATATTATACATTGGCATTGGTGGACGGCCATAACCATAAGGACCATAACCGCCGTAGCCACGGTTATTATTGTCATAACGCTGATCACCATATGTGTTCATACGGTTGTCCCAGTTGTTATAACCATTACCTCGACCACTTCCATAAGCAGAACCACGGGTGTTACCTTTGCCACGACCACGTCCGCGACCTTTGATAGTGACTTCAAAGTCGCCATCTGCATCCATATCACCAGAACCATCACCCCAGCCATTGCCATAGCCACTGCCATAAGCATTGTTGTTCATGTTATTATAACCGCTGCCATTCCAGTTAGTGTTGCTGTTGCCATCATCCCAAAATGCATTAGCAGACATAGAAACAGCAGAAGTTGCAATTGCAGCGGCAATAATTAATTTTTTCATCTTATACTCTCCAGTATTTATTTAAATATATTTAAGATTTATAACGAATTGATAAAAACAC
>WTAX01000334.1 GCA_013139395.1 Gammaproteobacteria bacterium
AAAAAAGGGATAGCAATAGAGAAAGAAATGAGCCACAAACAAATAGGGGGGAGATTTAGTGGCTCAAAAAATCATACAGTGTTAAGGAGAGTATGATGAATATGTGATGTCACTATAAAGGGTAATTGGTTATTTGTCAAGGGAAAACCCTTATATTGCCCAAATTCATCAAAACACTTTGCTTCTGTATGGGTTTTTAACTTTTCTTTTTTTACTCTTATTCGTTAGATCTTATTCAAGAAGCGTTGAAATTAAATCTCTGGCAGCAGCAAGTATTAAAAGATCAGACTCACTAGGATGACCTGTTTGCTTATAATAGAAATCAATAGTGGCTAAAATTTTAGCTTTGGATGACAAAACGGGTTCAGAGCAGGATGCTTTATAGGCTGTTTGCTCTAGAATCTCACTAGATATAAGTCCGCTGGTAAACAATTGCAGATCTGAGATGATCTTTCGTTTTAGTGTACTTGCAGCAATCACACAAGCAGTATTGTTTGATGTATCAGCTACCGGGTTGTTTAGATTGAGAGCTAAATTATTGAGACTTTTAAGGAATTCAAAAGGTAAACTGGGTGCAGCGCCAACTGATAGAGTATTTTTTTGTTTATCAAATAACATTATCGCACACTGTATATCTCTTATAATTGCTTCAATACCCAGCACTAACTCATTTAATATCTCTTCTTTAGAATGCTTATCTGACATAAGCTGAAGAATATGACAGCGTAGTTTTAACAGCATCGTTTCCTGTCGGCTAGTGCTGATGTCTTGTGCAAGACCATCAATTATACTGATTTGATTATGGTCATTTAATTTTGGGGTTTCCGTGACTAAAAGATAGAGTCGGCGTCCTGATTTATTGCAAGCTTCAATTTCAAAACTGTTTTTATTATTGTCAACAGGTGTTTGATTGTCTGTTTTTAATGCCATATCTGTGCGTGATTTTGTAGGAAAATAGTGCATTGCATTATTAAGAAAATCTTCCTGAGAACAACCTAAAACGTGTTTTATTGAAGGACTCACAAAAGTGAAATTATTTTTTGAGTCTCGGCTATAAAAGAAATAGTGCGCATTGATAGCATCAGCAAGGTTTTTATACTTAAGCTTATCAAGTTCTATTTGATTTTTTTGTTCAGATAGCTCTTGAGTTTGAATTTTAACCTGAGAGGTTAAATGCTTTGTCACATTTAAAAAAGTAAGGATCAATAAGAATTCAACAATAAAATAGGCAATAATGCCATAAAAAATATTAAACAATTGTTTTTCTTTATAGAGTGACATCAGTTCATTAATATTTCGGCTAATTAATATTGAGCCGATATTTTTTCTTGAAGGCACTTTCATCCCCAGATAGTCTCTTAGAGGATGAAATGTTATGGCAAAAGATTGATTGTTATAGGCTATAGTTTTTACTTGAGCATCAGCATGGAGTAATTGATTCTTAAAATTTATATTTTGTGTAATGTGTTCAATAAATGTTTTTTCACTGGGTCCTGAACTTGCTTCCAACACACAGTCACAATCTTTAATCGTGTCATTATTATATTTTCCAGTAATAAATTCATCCCAGACTGTATTTTCAATATGTTGTCTATTAAGTAATATACTGGTATTAATGTTTATATTTTTCTTAATTGTTTCTAATAATTTTTTATAGGATGTGCTGACTTCAAGTGCTCCCACATACACTTTTTTATTGATTGTTTTATCCCAGGCGAAAATGGGTACGGCACTTCTTAAGCCAGAAGAAACACGGCCTGTTTCAAAGCCGCTTTTAGGGGACTGCTGAGCATTAGTGTCAACAATGAGAAAACGGAGTTTATCCAAACGATCACCAAACTTATTTGCCTGATGGACACGCAAAAAACTAAGGGAACCAGGACCAAGATGAAAGTGTAGATGACGAATATCAAATTTTTTTGATGCTTCATTCCAGGATTCAGAGACTAAATTGTAAAGTTTATTTCTTATTATTGCCGTTTTTGTACCACCAGAATCACCGCCTTCCAGTTCGAGTGCTTTTTTACCTGCTAAAAAAAGTTCCTGAATTCGGCTGTCGCCTGCAAAAAGGGTGGCTTGTATAGAAAGGTCATTGTAAGTTGAATCAAGTACGGTTTGATAAATAGCAAAATCATTTTTACTTTCATCCTGCAGCGTTTGTTCTAAAGTATTTCTGGCATAATAATAATTAGTTGTGACGAATAGCACATCAATTAAGGCGATTGTCAGGCTGAGAAAAATAAAGAGCTTTGTACTTTTGCTCATCTAGGTATTTCCAGAGTCAGGATGATAATGTAAATTGTTATCCCCCTTTTTGTAACATACATAAGCAGCATACATAAGTAACACATAAATGTCGGGGGTGATTTATATCAAATAGTAGTATATCACTATATATTAACTGTTTCAGGACCCATAAGTAAAGTGGGAGGGAAAGGTGTATTTTGAAGCTGCTTGTCTCATCCAGAATCTTTATCGGATTAGATATTTTTAACATATCCGCCATCAATTTTTAAAATGTTTCATCAAAAAATGAAGATTTATTAACAGGCTCTTTAACAGAATTTGATTCCTTTAATAAAGGACTGGATTTTGGCTTTATTTTTTTACTGCTGTCTTGTTCTTTTAAATGGCTGTAATCAGGTGCTTCATCAAACCAGCG
>WTAX01000089.1 GCA_013139395.1 Gammaproteobacteria bacterium
ACTTTTCAGGCACTCGGGCATTTGATGAAAAAACAGGCTATCGAACTCATTCGGTATTAACTGTTCCGGTCTATGATTTTGAGAAAAAAATTATAGGCGTCATTCAACTCATTAATGCTAAAGATAAAAACGATAAAATCCGTGTGTTTAATGAAAATGATCAGGAATTAATTAATTTATTTATCATGCAAACAGCATTTACTTTGTCTTCTAAGATATTAATTGATAAGCAAAAAGCGCTATTCAGTTCAATAAAGAGCTAATTCAATAAAGAGCTAATTTAATACAAAGCTAACTCAAAAAAACGACTTCTTAGCGTTTACAAAGAGGTCGTTTATCTGGATTTTCTACGGCATCAGCAATGGCATTAACAAGCTGTAAAATTTCTTGTGGCTTAAGGGCCTCAGAGAGTTTATAAATTAGATTGGGGTCCACATCAGCAAGCACTGTTGTGCCATCGGATAAATTCACTGTGATACCGGCATTTTTGATTTCCTCTTCACCCTCTTCGGTAGAAATAAGTGCCTCATTCAGTTCCATCATTTGGTCATAATATTCTTCCACCTTATCTATCACATCAAGCTCATATTCATCGCTAATACTCACAGTAAAGCCGGTTTCTTCAATAGAAGCTTGAAATTCAGTATCATTTTCATAAGGGATTTTTTCAGAATCGAGGTAAGTCTGGAACTTTTTCATGGGTGTTTCATGGAAGAATATAAAATCAAGCACTGATGAATTCCTAAAATAAATAATAAATTTGAGGTGAAGTTTAGATCATAATTTATGGAATAAATAGAGGAGAATGAGCAATTTTCTTCATTTATATTTTTTATGCTAATATTAACCAAAAACTATTTTAATATTCCAGAGAAACCTTATTAATACAATGGAACTTTCAATTCAAGCCGATAAATTTGTTATAAGCTATTCCCCGGCCTGGATGGTTATATTACTTTTTTTGGGCTTGTTGCTGTTTTTTATCAGTAAAAGCTGGCGTGCACATTTGTATAAGTTGCATAAGCACAGTTTCATGCCGGGTGTTTTATTTACGGTGAGTTTTATTTTTCTAATTGGTGGCATCAATCTATATGTTTATAAAATTGTATTGAATAAAGATAAAATAATTTTATTTAATATTAAGCAGTTTAATCATCAAATCAAATGGACTGAAATGGAACGAGTTGATTATCAGGATGATCATAAAATAGTAATTTTTATGAATAACAATGTAGAGCAGAAAAAGCCTGTACAGATAGACTTAGCTGAGTTAGATGCTGATAGTATGGATAAAGTCAAAATCCTGATTGATCTAAAATTAAAACAGAGTAAAAATAAGCTCTTACAATTAAACCGGACAGATTAATGATGTTTTATTTCTTTGCGCTATTTCTATTACTCTTATCAATGGCCAGTGGTGTTTCATTACTGTTGATTAGTTTTGGTCTGGTCATAAAAGGTTCCAGTGCCCCGTTTTGGCTGATATATGTCATTGGATTTCTTGGCTGTATTGGTTTAATGAGTAAAAGTTCGACCATTGAGACACAAAAACGTATTATTCAATTTGCTTCAGGCTTTCAGGTTCTATTAGGCATTATTGCAGCAATATCTATTTTTCTTGATAAACTGATGATAGTGACCAGTAGTGATGCCATGATTTTATGGGTGTTATTTTTGTTAGGGATCACTATCGGACTCTGGGGCTTATCAAGAGTCTCTCAGATGAATAATAATTAAGGTAGGAAAAATAACTCATGCCATTGCTGAATGAAATTGATATTAATAAAGATGAATTGAAACAATGGCGGCATAAACTGCATTCAATACCGGAAATTGCCTTTAATGAAGAAAAAACGGCTCAATTTGTTGAACAAAAATTGACATCTTTTGGGATCACAGTTCACCCGAGAATGGCTGGAACTGGTGTTATTGCTTCACTAAGTGCTGGTGATAGTAATAAGAGTATTGCCTTACGAGCAGATTTAGATGCTTTGCCAATAGTTGAGAAAACAGCTGTTGCTTATTGCTCCACCCATGAGGGCATGATGCATGCCTGTGGTCATGATGGGCATACCACCATGTTGCTTGGTGCCGCTCAATACCTGGCGAAAAATCAGGACTTTAATGGCATAGTGTATTTTGTCTTTCAACCTGCTGAAGAAAATGAAGGGGGAGGGCGACAACTCGTAAAAGAAGGTTTTTTTAAAAAATATTCTATTGATGCAATTTATGGTATGCATAATTGGCCGGGACTGGACGTGGGTAAATTTGCTATTCGCAGTGGTCCTGTTATGGCGGCTTATGATGTCTTTGATATTACAATTAATGGCAAGGGGGGGCATGCCGCCGCGCCGCATAATACGGTAGATCCCATTGTTATCGCCGCTCAGGTAATAACAGCATTACAAAATATCAGCTCTCGTCAACAAAATCCTCAGGATGCTATGGTGCTCTCTGTGACCCGTGTTCATGCGGGTGACTGCTATAATGTTATTCCGGAAAGCGCCACATTGTCAGGTACGATCAGAACATTTCAACAGCCAGTTCAAGAAAAAATCATTAGCCAATTAACACAGATAGTTGAAGCAATTTGTGTAGCCTATGGCGCAACGGCAGAAATTAATTATCAAAAGCGCTACCCTTCAACTATTAATACAGAAATAGAAACAGAAAATGCACTGTTAGCGGCGATGGATGTCGTCGGCAATGGTAATATTATCCGTAATACGCCACCGAGTATGGGCTCTGAAGATTTCTCCTTCTTACTGAATGAATCAAAAGGCTGTTATGTATCAATTGGTAATGGTGACAGTGCATCATTACATAATCCATACTATAATTTTAATGATGAAATCTTAACCATTGGCGTGAG
>WTAX01000066.1 GCA_013139395.1 Gammaproteobacteria bacterium
ATAAGGGGTGGTCATACTGGAAATGAAGGTACCAGAATCATAGGTAAAGGTTGATGTCATATTGATGGCATCAGTAATGGAGATTAAGCGACCACTGGTGTCATAGTGGATATCTGCTGTTCGACCAAAAGGATCGGTTACGTGGGTTATCTTGAGTGGATCTGCATTTTTATAGTCGAACAGGGTCTCCTGTCCGATGGCATCTGTAAGCCTTATCAGACGATTCTGATCGTCATAATGAAGTGTGACTGCATTTCCGGCAGCATCCCTGATTTGAGATAAGAAAATTCGACGTGGATAGCTTTGTTGACCATCAGATGCACTGTAAATATATTGACTGCCATCAGGCATACGGCGCTCATAGTTTGTTGATGTGACACGCACCAGTTGTGCACCCGTACGTTGATCGGGTGAAAAGGTGTTATTACTGGAATTATAGCCACCATAGTCACGTGTACCACCACCTGGCAGATAAACTCTGACCTGACTGCCGGGGCTTTGTGGATTATCCTGTACATAAGAGAGCCAGTTAAAATTCCATTTTTTACCTAGATTAAAGAAGGTAAAGTCAGCGGGCTGATAGGCTTCACGTTGATTATAAGTTAATGTCACAGGAACCGCCGGCCCTTTGGGTGGTTCATAGCCTACCGGTGTGTCTGTGATATTCAGGCTCACCAGCATCGTATGTACCCGGTATTTCGGCATCCCTTTTCCAGGACAGGGATTACCGCAAACCTTATGATCATCAATTGAACTCTGGTTTACCTGGACTTTACCGGTATTACCTGCTGTCGCTATTGAAAACGAACAGGCAAAGGCAACCAGACTCATGGCAAGGGTGTTTATCCATGGTTTCATATAAAGCTCCTGAATTTATTTTTTTATTATTTCAAATCAATTATTTTTTTACTGGAAGGTAATTTAATGGGCAAATAAGTCTGGGGATCAATTCCAGATTTTTTTTCTGTTGCACCATCATTGTCAAAATCAAGTGAAAGACCATCCGCATGCCGATAAATACCCGACTGATAAGTTAATGGACACGGAGTATCTTCGGCACTGCATAAAACGGCAATGCAACCATAAAGTTTCCAATAAGCGTCTTTTTCCGGGCTGCTATAGCCTTCAGAAAAGAAAGAGGAGTCACGAGGGGTATAACGGATATAATCACCAGGCTTTATAATACTCCTGTCGAAATCTTCACGTCCCATTAATAAAGAAATTTGTTCCAGTTTACGACCGACGGGGACTTTAACGGATAAAATCTGAACTTTCTTGATAAAAGTGTCAACATCGTCCGGCAGTTCTTTCCAGTATCCTTCACGACGAGCCCACTGATAAATTTTAGCCGTTTGTTTGGCATCAGCGACATTCACGACTGGGCCTAAAACAATGTTGCGATAGGTGTTATCACCCTGCAATCCACATTGTTTTGTCTCATTACATCTATAATAGTCCGATGCAACGGCGAAAATTGGTAACATCAGAAGCAGAATGACGATTATTATTTTTGGTGTGCCTGGCATCTTTGTATTCTTTCCTTATTTAACAGACTGAATGCCTGTTTTTAAATTTTATATTCGATCCATTAGAAATAATTGAGCTTTATAATATCGAAATGAATTAATCTTTATAGTAGGAACAATCCCTGATATTGTAGGACAATAATTACAACAAACTAAAATAAACATTTAATTACTTAATTATCATGAAGTTAGATAACAGTATAAAAAGAAATGGATTTACTGATTTGTGAAACAAGTCACATTAAGTGTAATTTGATGAACATAATATAAATAATAGTTCTTAAAATCTTTATAATGTGATAGATGAATATGAATTAAAATTGTCATCATTTCACTGTGGGTCATTATCCCTTTTCTGCGTCGTTCTTTATCACCATTTTTAAGTTGCATTTTTTCTCATTCAGGATAAAAAGCTTTATTAAAATCATCGACATCACAATATAATGCATCTATAGTATTCAACGTCTGTTCCTTGTTCTTCTCATTTGATTTGGTCGTTAAATGATCAGATCGATGAACAGGCATTTAGTTCAATAGTTTTTCAAGTTTCTTATCCAGAACTCAGGTTAGTTACAATAAATTACATTAATTGAAAAATGAACATAATAAATGAAAAAGTATAATGTTGCCTATTAAAAGAATTTTATTTCCGGAACGTTCCCGAACATTTTATGGTAAACGCTGGCTTGATATTGCATTGCGTACAATACATTTAATTGGCCTGTTAGGTCTAGCGGGCGGGGTTTTATTTAGCGCCGAACAATCATTATGGCTGCCCTATTTTATCAGCACAATCATATCGGGTTCGGCTATGGTTTTATTAAGCCTGTGGTCAAATGCTAACTGGATATTGCAAAATCGTGGTTTAGTCATTATCGCAAAAGTTGTTCTACTTTCATTGTTACCTGTGCTAACAGGTTATGAACAATACCTGCTCATTATTATCGTTGTTATGTCTGGTATTTCATCTCATGCCACAGCTAAGTTTCGTTATTATTCACCTATATTGGGACGAGAAATTTAGTCATTTAAAATAATTTGAATGGATGAACCGTCACCATATCGCCAATTTCAACTGATTCACTCTCATGTCCCAGATAAATGAAACAATTACCTTTACTCATGGAACTTAAGACACCTGAGCCCTGCTTTCCAGTGCTTTTAACTACCATCCCATGTTCAGGGTCCTGCTCTATAATACCACGTTGAATTTCTGTTCTGCCGGGCAGCTTGCGTAATTGAGTCATACAGGGGATTTGTAAATCAATGAGTTCTATATCTTTGTGCCCCATTAATTGTTTAATAGCAGGTCTGACGAAATACATGAACGTAACCATAACAGCAACAGGATTACCTGGAAGCCCAAAAAAATGAGCATTATTGAACTGTCCAAAGGTTAATGGTCGACCAGGTTTTAAATGTAATTTATTGAAATAAGTTTGCCCTGATTCATCAAGACATTGTTTTATATAATCTGCATCACCGACTGAAACACCACCAGATGTGATCAGCATATCAGCTTCACTTGCACCTTGAGTCAGAGCCTGAGTAATAGTTTCTTTATTATCGGGGATAACCCCCATATCAATCACATCAACTCCCAGATCTTTTAACATGCCGCTAATAGTATAGCGATTACTATCATATATTTGACTGCCTTCAAGCGCTTCACCAATACTGCGGATTTCATCACCACTGGAAAAAACAGCGACTCTGATGTTACGTTTTACTTTTAACGAAGCTAAGCCTAAAGAAGCTAAAACACCCAGTTGCGCCGCACCGACAACTTGCCCTGACGCTAACACGACACTGTCTTTAGCAATATCTTCACCAATATTTCTTACATTTTGTCCAGGCTTAATCTGTGAGCCAATTTCAATGGCATTACCTTTAACAGACACTTTTTCCTGTTCAATGACGGTATCAGCATTAGCTGGCATCTTTGCTCCCGTCATAATCCGAATACATTCACCTTTTTCTATCACGCCAGCAAAAGGTGTACCGGCAAAAGAAGTGCCTATATTTTTTAACGCCTTAGTCCCGTCGCCTGGAATATCATCTGAATTAAAGGCATAACCATCCATTGCCGAATTTTGATAGACAGGAACATTCATTGGTGAAATCACATCTTCTGCTAATGTTTTACCTAAAGCATTGGGTAAAATAATTGTTTGTTGATTTATAAGAGATGTGATCTGATGTTTGATAATAGTTGATGCTTCATCAACACTAATAGTATTGTTCATGACTTTCCAATAAAAAAATTTAAATGTAACAGGATTGCTTGTGGGCTAAAAAATCCTATATGGGATTTTCATTCATTTTACCCTGATAGAGATGCAGATGACGATTAAATGCCAATTCACCACAATGAGGATCATGACTGGTTAAAACAATGCCGATATTATCTTCTTTTAGCTGATTGATAGTATCGTAGGTACTATGACGAGAATGTTTGTCCATATTGGCAAAAGGCTCATCCAATAGCATAAAAGCAGGTTTAATCACCCATGAACGGGCAATAGCTACTCGTTGTTTTTCGCCACCGGATAATGCATAACTATTTCGTTTGCTCAAATGATCCAGAGCAACTACTTTAAGTGCCTCATTTACCTTATGTGCAATTTCATCTTTGGCTAATTTTTTATGCATTAGACCATAGGCGACATTGTCGTACACGGTACCGCTAAAAAGATAAGGTGTTTGGTGTAAATAACAAAAATGCTTGCGTAAAAAAAATTTTTGAGAGAACCAGAATTTTGATTTTGATTGCGCAGCCTCTGATGCCTTTTGTTGATAGGTAATGGAGAAATTATCAGGTTTTAGTAAACCTGACAGCACTTTTAAAAATGTGGATTTCCCCGAACCATTCTGGCCTGTCATCAAAACAAAATGATTAGATGATAATTCAACATTGAGATCATTTAAAATCAGTTTTTTATTCCTTACAAAAAGAATATTATTTAATATAAAATTATGAATATATTGTTTAGAAGTGATTAAATTATCATCATGAACTTTCTTTGTCATGAAACCATTTCCCCTCTACCCTGAATAATGCTTAAAAACAAATTTAGTACTAATGCCATTAATAATAACACTAATCCCAGAGCAATACCTTGTGCAAAACTCCCCTTACTTGTTTCCAGTGCAATGGCTGTTGGGATATTGCGAGTATAGTTTAAAATGTTACCTCCAACCATCATAGAACTGCCGACTTCAGCAATGATTCGACCAAAACCAGCAATAATGGCCGCCATCAGGCCAAATCGAGCTTCCTTCAATACCGTTAAAATAGAATAAAAAGTGGGTGCACCCAATGTAATTGCAGTTTCCCATACACGCCTGTCGGTTGATTGTAAGCTGGCATGACTAAGGGCAACTAATAACGGAAAGCATAAGACTATTTGGCCCATTATCATCGCATCCTGCGTAAATAATAATTTTAAGTCACCCATAGGACCGGCACGGGATAATAATAAATAGAGCGTTAAGCCAACTACTACCGCTGGAATTGACATGGCAGTATTAAACAGGGCAATTAGTAATTGACGTCCGGGAAAACGAAAATAGGCCAGACAAAAAGCAAAAATAATAGCAATAGGTGCTGAAAATATAATGGCTCGAAGTGAAACACTAAATGATAAAAATATAATGGTCCAGAGATCAGGATCAGCACTGATTAACAAAGAAATAGCCTGAGTTGTTGCCAGAGATAAATCACTCATATTATTTATTAACTTCCACACACTGAACAATTAGGATTTTTGGGTAACTGCATACTTTCCCATTGCATACTTAAAGCATCAAATAACAATACTCTTCCTATGAGAGAATCACCTTTATTGATAATAAGTTTGATGACTTCAATGGCCTGCATACTGCCCAACACGCCAACAACAGGTGACAAGATACCACTATTGCTGCAATTTTGCCTTGAATCATTACGTCCGCCATAGAAACAATGGTAACAGGGACTGTCAGGATGACCACAATGATAAACAGATATTTGCCCCTCCCAGCGTATTACAGCAGCAGAGACCAGCCATTTTTTATATGTGACGCAGGCCTGATTGATTTCAAAGCGGGTAGTTAAATTATCAGTACAATCAACGACAATATCAGCAGCAGCAACTTGTGATAATAATAACTCACCATTGAGTTTATCATTAATCGGGTTAATCTTAATATGCGAATTAATATTAATCATGCGCTGATAACAGGAACTCACTTTACTATGCCCAATTCCCTGTTCATCATGGGCAATTTGACGTTGTAAATTATTAAGCTCAACCTTATCATGATCAGCAATTGTTATTTCACCAACACCACTGGCTGCCAGATAAAGAGCAACGGGTGAACCAAGCCCACCTACACCGATAATTAACACTTTAGCGGATAATAATTTTTCTTGTCCCTGGACATCAACTTCAGGTAGTAAAATATGACGGCTATAACGTGACAATTCATTATCAGAAAAAACCACTAGCCACCCCCGCGTTGAAATGATAAATCAAATTTTTTAAAAAATTGTTTATATTGCTCTTGAGTATAATTTATAAAATGAAAATTAACGAATAAACGGGGAATAATTAAAGAACCAATGATTCTATCTGATTGCTCAGAAAAAGTGATTATCAGCTGAGTAATATTTGGGGATGTTGAAGTTGCAGCTGTACTATCGGCCAACAGCTTTATACTATTTCCACTAATGGAATAATTGAGTTCTCCGGCAAACAGTTTAAATTGATTAAGAAATTCAAAACGGCTATAGCCCATTTCTTTATCAATAATAAATTCACCAGCAGACGTATTAGCCACCTGCAACTTCCGGCCATAAAGCCAGCGTATCATTTTCTACCAGAATCGTGGAATCTCTATCGGGCGGGCAAATAAAAACGCCATTTAAAATAACCAGATAAGCTTCTTCACGATCAATTTTAAAAAAATCAATGACTTGATGTACACTCATCTTTTCATTAATTTCAACCTTAGCGGCATTAGCTTTGGCGTGAGCTGGCAGATGCCGTGCTAAACCGGCAAAACATTTAAGTGTGATATTCATATTAGCCCTTAGCCAAATGAGCAATAAGTTCTCATTATACTTGAGAGAGTGATGTTGCTAAATAAGCTTCCATTAATCGACTTGGATTTTCCATAAGTCGATCTTTCCAAATGCCTAATTTAACTTTACCACGAATTAAACCACGAACAACACCAATATGTTGTGTATGACCCAAACTGCTAATGCCGACCAGGCAATCATCTTTAAACTGGATATTTAAATAACGATAATTATCTTTATCCAGTAAAATACTCTGTTCTCCGCCTGGTACTCCCATCCATTGACCAAAAGAGGTAGAGATCAAGCCCATAGTATCTAAAATATTCATATTGATACTACCCTGATGAATATTTTTGTTATCGTTTACCATATTGATTGCGGCAATTCGACCATGTTCTACAGCAGTGGGTTGAATGGCCTGGACATGCTTAGTTTGATCAGAAAAATCTAAAGCCTGTGCCACGTCACCGGAAGCATAAACATTATCAATATTGGTTTGTAAAAATTCATTGACAATAATACCCTGATCCACAGCAATGCCGGAGTTTTCAAGAAAAGTGATGTTAGATTTAACGCCTGTAGCACATATCACTAAGTCAGCAGCTAACGACTCAGCATCTTTTAACTCAACATTCAAAGCATGGTCACTATTATTAGTTTCGTTAATCGCCGTCACTTGCTGAGATGTTAATATGGTAATACCTTTAGACTCACACCAGGACTTTAGTAAGCCGCCAGCGGTATCATCCATCATTCTGGGCACCATACGATCACCCATTTCTACCACCGTCAGCTTAACGCCGCGTTTAAGTAATGATTGAAGAATGATACAACCAATAAAACCAGCCCCCATAAGCACAACTGAAGAACCAGAAACCGCTTTATCAGCAATATTTCGTGCATCTTCGAGGGTCCAGCAATTATGAACATTGCACGAATCAATACCAGCAATAGGAGGTGAAATGGCAGATGCACCCGTTGCAATTAAAAGCTTATCATAAGCCATAGTTTCATTATTCGCTAATACAATATTATTTTGTGCAGTATCAACTTTAGTAACGAGTTGACTGACAATATCTATATTATTATTGCTAAAATAATTAGCATCATGGCGTAAATAAGTACCACTTTGAGTAATTTTTTCTTCCAAAAAATAAGGGATAGCCATACGGGAATATGGTGGTTCGATTTGACCTGTCACTAGACTGATTTGAGCATCTTGATCCATTTTACGAATCGTTTCACAGGCAATAACCCCAGATGGGCCAGCACCTACAATAATATAATGCATCCTTAAACTTCCTTAATTCATTAAACGTATTAGACTGTGTGCATCCGTAAATGGCAGTTTCAGGCGAATGAATCCGCCTATTTATGGATGGACACTAGCTAGTACTTAAACACATTAATTTTGACTATTTTCAATAGGTAGGGGCGAATTTATTCGCCTTTTGATGGATACAAATCCAAGCTTTAGGCGAATAAATTCGCCCCTACAAAAAGACATAAAATTTTTCAATCAGTCATAATTAATGTGTTCTGGTACTAGTCTTTAAGACCCAGACGTTTACGTGTTTCATCAGTTGGTACACCATCACTACTCCAACCACGTAACTCATAATATTCAGGCATCATTTCTTCTACTTTTGAAACAATTCCTTTAGCAGGTCCCGTTTTAGCCGCTTCTGTACGTAAACGTTCAGGTAATGTGTCATCAGCACTGGTAATACCTGCTTTTAGATTAAAGTCACGTTCCAGATTCCAGATACGCTCACCTACCTCCACCAGACGCTCTGCAGTCCAGCCGCCGCCACAAGCCGCTTCAACCTGTGGTGCAATATTATCTAAACTCCAGGCAAAGGTTGTAAATAAACATAAGCCTGCTGAATCAACTGCTCCAGTTGCATCCTGAAATGCTTTAACTAAACCCGGTTTTCCTTCAGCAGTTAATGGATCAGTCTTCTCAGGAATACCTAATACTTCTGATGCAACGGTATAACCCCTGACGTGACAAGCACCACGATTAGAAGTAGCGTAGTTTAAACCAATACCCTGAATGCCACGTGGATCATAGGCAGGAAATTCCTGACCTTTCACCGTCATTGACAGTTCTGGTCGACCATATTTTTCACATAGACGTTTTGAACCCAATGCTAAATCCTGACCAAAGCCTTCACCAGAGGCTACCCATTCAACAGCTTTTGTCAGTGCGACAGCATTACCAAAATTAAATTCAATCCCGCCGGTTTGTTCTTTTGTCAGTACGCCGTCTTCATACATTTCCATTGCTGCTGCAACAGTTGCACCAAAGGTAATGGGATCAAAACCTTCTTCATTACAAACAAAATTAACATAAGTTAAAGCATCTAAATCATCAACACCATTATCTGCACCTAAGGCCCAGGCGGCTTCATATTCTAAACCACCAGAATTGCCCCAGTATTTTGATTTATTTTCAACGCTGAAATGTCCCTGATCGATGGTAGAAATACGACCACAGGCAATCGTACAGCCAAAACAAGCGGCATTGGTTGTTAAGTTAGGACGTCCATCTGATTTTCTGGGTTCATGCATGGCTTCACCAGAAATCGCATGGGCACCATCAAACTGAACCTCTTTCATATTATTAGTGGGTAAGGCTCCGATTTCATTAATAACATTCATTAATACCTGAGTGCCATAGGCTGGTAAGCCCTGACCCGTCACAGGATTTTCTGCCAGAACTGCTTTGCCTTCATTAACGGCCTTCATAAAACCCGCAGGATCAGCTAGATTACCAACACCAAGAGTTCCACGTATGGCAACAGCCTTCAGATTTTTTGATGCCATAACAGTACCAACCCCGGAACGCCCGGCAGCACGGTGTAAGTCATTAACAATACCGGCATAAAAACAACCGTTCTCAGCAGGACGGCCCACTGCGGCAATACGTAACAATGGATCTTGATGTTTATTATGTAACCATTCATCTGTATTCCAGACTGATGTACCCCAGATATCATCTGCGGCCATTAATTCAGCATGATCATTTTCGATATACAGATAAACAGGGGTGGGTGATTTTCCTTCAAAAATAACCATATCCCAACCAGCACTTTTCATCTCTGCACCAATAAAACCACCTGAATTTGAACAGGCAATACAATTGGTTAAAGGGCCTTTAGTCACAACCACATAGCGTCCACCTGTTGCAGCCATTGTTCCAGTCAAGGGACCGGTTGCCATGATCATTTTATTTTCAGGACTTAAAGGATCACAAGCCGGATCAATTTCTTCTGAAAGGTATTTTGATGCTAAACCACGAGAACCTAAATAATCATTCTTCCACTCTTCATTAAGAGCCTCAGTTGTGATTTCACCAGTGGTTAAATTAACACGTAATAATTTTCCTGCCCAAGACATAGTCGTTCTCCTTTAAGCGTTGGTTGATGGTGAGTTATCAGTTTGAGTCGCCCATTGGCGCATTTTTTCCATTCCTGTTTGATCAGCATCAACATAGGTAATGGCTTGTGTTGGACAAGCCGAAACACACTTGGGATCACCATCACAAAGATCACATTTGATCACTTTGCCGGTGCTGTGGTTGTAATTAATCGTGCCAAAAGGACAGGAAATTGTACACACTTTACAGCCAACACAATTATTGTCATTAACCACTTTGGCACCAGTTATTGGATTCAAACTGATGGCATCAACGGGACATGCCTGTTGACACCATGCATCAGAACATTGTGTACAGGTATAGGGTACAAAGCGTCCTTCCTGATGGAAAGTAAAGACTTTTATACGGGACTTTGAAGGGTTGAATACACCTTCATTTTCATATGAGCAAGCCAGCTCACATTGTAAACATCCAGTACATTTATCTGGATTAATAACAAGGGACTTTTCCATTCAAGATTCTCCGTAACTTGTTGATTAAAAAATATATTGATCAGTAGTTCTGTTATTTACCAGCATAGCCGTCTACTGATGGTATAAATAATACCTGACCGTCTTTTTTATACTGCCCGATTAATTGCTGACCCTGTTTAGAGGTCAGCCAGTTAATAAGTATATTAGCACCATTGATATTAATGTCATTATAGCGCTCAGGATTTACAGCAATAATTCCATAGGGATTAAATAAAAAGGCATCCCCCTGATATAAGAGTTTTAAATGTGTTTTATCTTTATAACTTAGCCAGGTGCCACGATCTGTCAGTGTATAAGCACCCAGTTCGTCAGCTATTTGAATGGCTTTACCCATACCCTGTCCTATTTCCCGATACCACCTTCCTTTTGGAATAACATCCGCAGAAGCCCATATCTTTTTTTCTTTTTTATGTGTACCGGAATCATCACCACGAGATATAAACAGACTTTCTTTTTGTTGAATGCTTTGAAATACAGTCTGTGTTGAGCTGCTATTACCTATTGAGGCAGGATCTTCAGCAGGTCCAATAATAACAAAGTCATTGTACATCACAGCATGGCGCTTAACACCGTAGCCTTTTTTAATGAATTGTTTTTCTGCATCGAGGGCATGAACCAGCAGTACGTCAACATCCCCTTCTTTTCCCATTCTCAATGCTTTTCCAGTACCCACAGCAATAACATGGACTTTATAGCCGCTTTCATTTTCAAAATAGGGTAATAAATGCTGTAGTAAACCGGAATTTTCGGTGCTGGTGGTAGTGGCTAAACGAATAATATTATTTTTTAATAAAGCGCTGTCAGGAGATGAACTTTGCGCTGCAGCAGCAATATTTAAAAACAAAAAGATTGAGGAAAAATATGTTATAAAAAATAAATATTTTATCAATGTAATTTACCAGTATTGATTATACAAAACTAAATTTTATACATAATAGCAAGTATAGAAATATATACCACCCTTAATCCTAAGTTTAAATAATCACGCTATAAAAAAATAAAAATAAGTGACCATAGGCTTAACAATAATTATTTAGACATGAGTTATTTAGACATGCAAGCTGAATAATTAGCAAATGATTCACTATTTGTTTAAATTTATAATTTTTTTCAGGATTTCAGGGTGATCAAATTCACGCCCCCCTACAGCCTTATAAGCAATAGTGCCATTGGGACTAATGATGTATGTTGTCGGCAAGCCTCTTACTTTCCAGCTATCCATAGAAGCAGCATCCGGATC
>WTAX01000362.1 GCA_013139395.1 Gammaproteobacteria bacterium
ACGAGTGGTTATAATCGTCGAATCAGCATCATCTGCATTCCCTTCACGATTATTTAAAGTAGAATTTTCAAGAAATACTGTATACAGCTCATTGACATCCGTGAAGTTGAAATTGATTTTCAACTTCTTGCCTGCAGCTTTTTCAGGATTGAGCCTTACTGCCATATAATCGAGTATCATCACGATAGGCATGTTCTGAACAACATCCGGGCTGGCTGTATTTGGTGTGGGTGCAGGTTTTACTCCTTCACGTAATTCTCTTGCGCCTGAGAGGTAGAAGTTCCGCCATGGTCCTGACTCTGCAACATAGCCCAATTGCTCAAGGGTATCTGCAAGCAGGTTTTTTGCTTCTTTGTTATCCGGTTCAGCGAAAACAACATGATCAAGTGCTTCAGCCACCCAGCGATATTCTCCTTTGGCAAAATCTTTTTTCGCCATATCAATAACATTTTTTGAACCACCCATATATTCAACATATTTTATTGAACCAGTAGCGGGTGGAAGTTTGTGAAGAAGTGATGGATTGCCATCAAAATAACCAAGATAAAAATTGTAGATTGCACGTGCATTGTGACTAATGCTGCCGTAATAACCATGACTCGCCCAGGTCTGATCCAGCTCTTTTGGCATCTTAACCATATCGCCGACTTCATCAATCGTGTAACCATGATTGGCGAGCCTCAATACCTGATCATGCATAAATTTATAGGTATCACGCTGCTTCGCAACGTGATTTTTAATATTATCATTTCCCCACGAAGGCCAGTGATGAGGCGCAAAGAGAACCTGAGCTTCATCACCCCACTTCAGCAGCATATTATCGATATGTTTTGACCATGCTTTAGAATCACGAACCTTTGCGCCACGTAGTGTATAAAGATTATGCATGGTGTGATTAACATTTTCAGCAGGACATAATGCTTTATATTCTTTTATATAATAGTGCATTTCTGAAGGCGCTTCAGTGTTTAGTGTCAACTGAAACTCAAAGTGCAGACCGTCGATAACATGATCTTCCCAAGCATCACTTATGATGTTTGTAGGTACAATCATTGTTACATTACCAGAAGACGTTGTTGAACCCAGGCCAGCTCCTACATTGCCTTTTTCATCTTTTGGCAGTACGTTACCATACATATATGATGCACGTCGGCTCATCGCATTACCCGCCATTACATTCTCGGCAATAGCATTTTCTACGAAGCCAAGTGGGGCAAAAATTTTTATTTTACCAGCCTTTAAATCGGCTTCTTCAACAATGCCCCGGACACCGCCAAAATGGTCGACATGAGAGTGCGAGTAAATGACTGCCACAACAGGTTTTTTGGGGCGATGTTTATAATATAGTTCCAATGCCGCCCTGGCAGGCTCAGCTGATACCAGTGGATCCATAATAATCAAACCAGATTTGCCTTCAATAAACGTGATATTTGACAAATCATAATTTCGAACCTGATAGATATGCTCATCAACTTTAAAGAGCCCGGTCAGGTTTACCAGAAGCATTTGACGCCAGAGACTTGGGTTAACAGTTGCGGGCGCCTTCTTTTTCAAGTCCTGCATGAAAGCAAATTTTGTTGTACTCCATACTACTTTGCCGCTAGCATCTTTTATTTCTGCATCGCCACTTGCGATAAATCCCTTTTGGGCATTTTTAAAATCTTCTATATCATTAAACGGAAGCATTTTAAGCAAGTCTTTATTAACTTCTGCTGTTATTAGTGTTGCATCTTTTTCAACTCCCAGAAGTTCAGACTCTATTGCAGGACCTCCCCCTGATGAAAATACGGGTGAAGTAAGACCACTAACCAAGATAGCAGCTACTGCTGTTTTTAATGCATTTATAATTTTCATTTTGATTTCCTATTCAATGATATTACATTAGCTTTTTAATTAACTTGCTATCAAAACAATAAACTGCGTGCTATCAAGCAATAGATGTTTTAAATTATAGAATAAAATATGTACATTATAAAGTTATTGAATTTACATGATTTATGTACTAAGACTAAACCTGTATTGTTTATAAAATATTATGCAAACATGAGCCTAAATACCATGAAGCAACTCTACCTTAAGTCCATTCTTTTTTTATCTACTTTAATAATATCTCAATCTGCCTGTGCAGCAGGACTTTGGCTGTATGAAGCAGCATCACCTGAATTGGGTACTGCATCCGCTGGTTCTGCTGCAATTGCCAATAGTGCTTCAACTGCCGGATTTAATCCTGCAGGCATGACTCGATTAAACGATACAGAATTTATGGTGGGTATTCAACCCATGTATGTTGATGCTAAATTTGATATTGATACAGCCACTTATGGAAATGATGATGGTGGCAATGCCGGAGGTTTTGTGCCTTCAGCTTCAATGTTTTATGTCACCAGTTTAACAGATGATATAAAATTTGGTCTGGCAATGGGTTCTTATCTTGGATTAGGTTTAGATTATGGTGAGTCATGGGCCGGGCGTTATTTTATTACCGAGGGAGAGCTTCTAACTTTGGCAATAAACCCTTCTTTGGGCTACAAAGTGAATCAACAATTTTCAATCGGTGCAGGCGTTGACATTGTCTATAGTAAGCTTAATCAGAAAATAGCCTTTAATAATAATCCTTTTGGTATTGGTTCAACTGCCGATGGAATGATCGAAATTGAAGACAGTGATATTGCTTATGGTTTTAATCTTGGCTTGCTTTATGAATTTTCAGAGAGTACCCGGGTTGGTCTGACATACCGCTCACAAGTGGATATAGAGTTTGAAGATGCTTTAAAATTAAAAAATGTATTGCCTATTGTTTCTGGAATAAATAGTTCGACTAATACTGACATTGAGATGAATTTGCCTGCCACTGTTATTTTGAGTGGTTATCATAAGGTTGATAAACAGTGGTCTGTTATGGCTAATATTGGATGGCAGGATTGGTCAGAATTTGGTGAAACGGATTTTACACTTAAGAACTTAAATCAAAAATTTACCGATGACCGTAATTTTAAAGATACCTGGCATATTGCCCTTGGAACTCATTATCAACTCTCTGTCCCCTGGACATTAATGGCAGGCATTGCTTATGACAGCTCTCCTGTCAGTGATAAATATCGTACGATTGATATGCCGTTAGATCGACAAATTCGCTATGCTTTCGGTGCCCAATATGAATTCAGCAAAGATTTAAGTATTATGGCTGGTTATGAATTACTGGATGCAGGTCAGGCAAAAATCAATCAAACACGTGGTATTCTTGATAATGATATTTTAAATGGTGATTTTAAAACAAATATTATCCATATAATGACATTGAATGCCCGTTGGAAGTTCTAAATAATTACAGTCCGTAGCAATCATTATAAATATTTTTTTATTTTTAATGATTGCTATTTGTATATCCCAGTCGTTTAGGGCGGAGTAAAATATTGGTTGAGTATTCAAAGGGCTAATTCTAAAACCTATTGATACTATTTTTTTACTCTTTGAAGTTACCGCTTTATGGAAATCATGCAGAATGATTAAAATTTTGATATTTCCGGTTTAGGTCAAAAGTGACTAATAGAAGCTCTTGATTTGATATTCTAAAAAATGTTCAAAATGACTGTAAAATTATCATACATACAGAGTCTGTTTTAGACGACTAATCAGTTAATCTATCTGTAAAATTTTTATACTTTGACTGTCAATTCATTGGAAAAAATACTCGTTGAAGGAAGAATTGTTGTGTTAAATGACAATTAATATTTTCTTTGGGCTATTTCATTTAACACTTGATGAAGGTGGGCAATATTAATCGGTTTGGTGAGGTATCTGTTCATGCCTGCCGCGTAACAGTTTTCCTGTTCACCATCCATTGCATTAGCGGTAAGAGCGATAATAGGAATGTTCTTAATATTTTCCTTGTTAAGCTGCTCTTGCTCACGTATTGTTCTGGTTGCTTCATAGCCATCCATGACTGGCATTTGACAATCCATAAAAATGGCATCATAAACGTTATTTTTCCATGCTTCTACAGCAAGCAGTCCATTTTCGACCACATCAATAGTACAGCCTGATTTTTTAAGGAGTGTTTTTGCAACCATCTGATTGACTAAATTATCTTCGGCCAATAAAACATGAAGCTGGATAGTTGTCTCTTGTAGTAATGTCTTATCTTCCTGTAAATTGAGACCAATGGTGAACGCATCTGAGTTGAGCGTATTGATTATAAATTCTTTAAAAGCTCTGGATGTATAAGGTTTTTTGATATAGCCATTAAGACCCAATGACTGATATTTTTCCTTAAGTCCTGTTTCACTTTCATTATTAATGATTATGGCTTTGAACTGGTTATAAGCCTTGATAGCAGGATTAGATAATAGTTGTTTGATTGCATTATTTTTTGTTTTGCCGCTAAAGACGGTTAATAATGGATCGTTCTTATGAGCCATAATGTACTCATTGGCTTGTTCAACCTCATCAATATGTTTTGTCTGAACACCCCATGTTTTAAACTGTTCAATTAATAGCTTTGTTTCTAATGGCAGACTGCCGATGAGTAAAACTGATACATCATTTGCAAGGCTTAGGCGATTGTTTTCAAGTTGCGCCTGTTGAGGGCCGATGGGTAAAGATAGTCTTGACCAGAATACAGAACCCCTATCAAGCTCACTTTCTAAACCAATTTCACCACCCATTAATTCAGTTAATTCTTTACTGATTGAAAGCCCCAGACCTGTCCCGCCAAATTGTCGGGTGGTTGAAATGTCAGCCTGATTAAATTTACCAAAGACATGGTTAATTTTTTCAGGAGCAATACCGATACCTGTATCCTCAACCTGAATGCTGAAATCAACAAATGAGTCGCTGATATTGTGGCAGATAATATTAATAAGTACATAACCCTTCGAGGTGAATTTGATGGCATTACTAATAAAATTAATTAAAATTTGTCTGATACGAACTGCATCGCCGATAATGAATTCTGGTATCATTTTATCAAGGCGATAATCCAGCTCAAGGTGTTTTTCCTTTGCTTTTAATTCAACAATTTCAATGCTTTCTATGACCAGTTTATGGAAGTTAAACTGTATTGGATCAATATCAAGCTTGCCTGATTCAATTTTAGAAATATCAAGAATATCATTAATTATATGTAATAAAGAGTGGGCGGAAGATTGTATTTTCTGGACAAAATCATGTTGCTCATGATTGAGATGAGTATCCAGTAATAGACCGCTCAGACCAATAACGCCATTCATAGGTGTTCTTAATTCATGACTCATATTGGCGACAAAACTGCTTTTTTGTTCATTATGAGCCTCTGCCAGCTCTTTTAACTTTCTTAATTCCTGTTCATATTTTTTTCGCTCTGAAATATCGAGACCATAAACTTGCACAAGATGCAGTCCATGTTGTTCCATGGGATGAAAATTCCATAAATACCATTTGTCATCAAAGCCGCTTTCAAAGCCTTCAATAGTTTCATTGTTATGGATACAACGCTGCAATAATTGCTCAATATTGTCAGGCAGAATCTGTGGTCGCCCGATATCATTGAAGCCGCACTCAATCATAAGTTCTGTCATTGCCGGGTTGGCATAGTGAATCATGACTTCTTCATCGATCTGTAAAATAGGTGCAGGGTTGAGTTCAGCAAAGAGAGATAAACGTTTGATTTCACTTTCACTATAGCCTGATTCTGAACAGTCTCGAAAGAGAATAATAACTTCATTATGGCTTTTAAGTGGAATGATGCGGGCATCAATTTGTAAATAAGATCCGTCTTTATCTACCCAGATAAATTCATTTGAACTTTCTTGATTTAAAATTTGCTCATTATTAAGCAAGCCATTAAAGGGACATGATTTTATATCGTGTTGATGGCGCCCATCTATAGCACAGAGTATGTTATGGGCATTATGTCCTATGAGATCATTTTTTTGCCACTTAAGTATTTTTTCTGCAGCAGGGTTAACAGCAAAAATATTATGCTGGGCGTCAATATGTATGACGCCATCAGGAATATGCTGATAGAGAGCGACAGCACTCTGGTTTAAACTGCTTTGGCTTAAACTGGAATTATTCATATTTAATTAACAGGCTTTTTTAATCATGCGGATTCAATACTATCGACAATTAATAAACCCAGGGGATCACATTTCCTGTCAATTGGATCAATGACTCTGATTATTTTAAGATTGTCATCTTCATTTTGATTTGCTAAATCAATAATTTTTATTGATGAGCATGGTTGACCATCTGCTTCATAAATAATTTTTACTTTAGGTAAAAGAGGTTTTTGTTTATCAATTTCTATTACCAGAGCTTTTTCACCTGAGCTAAGTTCTACTGCACTGGTAAGTGGGAAAATACCCATAACATGTATCATTTCACCGACAATGGTTTCACTATATAAGCCCTTTTTAGCTGAACGATATAGTTTTTTTAATGCACTGGCAGGCAGCATACCTTGCTGTCCCATCAGGCCATGAATTGATTCATCATAAGCATCAGTTACCTGTAATATCTGTGTTAATTTATGAATCTTTTCTTTGCTTAATTTTTTTGGGTAACCACTACCATCATTGAATTCATGGTGCTGAATAATCAGTGTTTTAACCGTGCCGGGTAGTTCATTACATTTTTTTAGTACATTCTCAGCAATACTAATGTGCTGTTGAGTTAATTGTTTTTCAGAGCTGGTATAGGGCTTTTTTTTATCCAGTAGATGCATGGGTAAACGTGCCCAGCCAATATCATGCAATAAGGCAGCCATGCCTAATTCATTAATTTCTTCTTTGCTGCAATTTAGCTTTATTGCTAAGGGTAATATTAAAGAAAATACACCAAAAGCGTGATCACCTAATTTTATATCCTGTCGGTGTAAGTGTAATAGTGTCAATAATGCCTGATCATTTCGAGTGATACTTGCCACTGACTCCTGAATAATAGGGCTAATACTGGCGGCAGAAATAGGCTGACCATTTTTAGCTAATTGACTCAGTTGATTAACTAATTGACAGATTTTTCCTTGTAATACTTTAGCGACTTTTAATTCTTCACTTAAAGGCACAGCTTGTGCTGCTTCATTTTGTGAAGTTTGTTTATCAATTAATGGCTCAGAAGAGCTGGGGGGGCTCACTTCATCCACTGCGGGTGGTTCTTTAATATCAGAAGAGATGTTTTTACTTGTGTGTTCGTTTAATGGTTCTTCATGATTTGATGGAATATCAGCACCACGGGATAAATCAATATGTAATTCTTTTACGCCAGCCTGCTTCAATAAGGCAATATCATTTGCGGATTTTATTTTACGCCGATGACGTAAAAATGGACTTTTTATCCATGGGATATCAAGCTCATGGATGAACATGCCATTTGCTAGTTGCGAAATTGTAATTTTTCTTGTACTCATTTCATCATTATATAAGCATTTTCTAAAAAAAGAAATTTAAGGTTTGCCATACATGCCATAGTTGTTTGTTTGCATTTTGATGAAGTGAGTGCAATATTACATTGAATTTCTAATAGCGTCTATAACAGGTTTAATCTCTGGTTTAACACCTCGCCAAACGTTAAATGATTCTGCTGCCTGCCCGACTAACATGCCTAAGCCGTCACTGATATTACTTACTCCATGCTGATATGCCCACGCCATAAAAGCAGTTGGCCGGGCAGCATACATCATGTCATAACAACAGCCATCAGGGCTGACAATATTATCTGGCAGGGGAGGAACTTCACCTTGCAGACTGGCAGCAGTGGCATTAATGACTAAATCAAATTGTTTGCCTTTTAAGTTATCAAAGCCGCCGCCATTAATTTCATGTATCTCTGCACTTTTCATATCTAAAAACAAACTGGCTAATTCTGATCCTTTCACTGCAGTACGATTAGCAATTGTGAGGCTATACGGTTTTTTTTCTAAAATCGGGCCTATAACCCCTCTGGAGGCACCACCGGCACCCAGGATCAACACTTTTTTTTGTTCAATTGACCAGCCAAGATGATCAATAATATCATTTACCAGGCCCACACCATCAGTGTTGTCACCTTCAATCTTACCGTCATCGGCAAGAATCAGAGTATTCACTGCTCCTGCTCTGTTAGCTCTTTCGGTTAATGAATCCGATAGTTTCCAGGCATCCAGCTTAAACGGCACTGTGACATTAAGCCCCTTACCGCCATGCCCCTGAAAATGACTGACTGCCTGAGCAAA
>WTAX01000131.1 GCA_013139395.1 Gammaproteobacteria bacterium
CATTCATATTTATCTTTTTTCTTAGATTGTCTAAAAGTAATTATACAATCATAGCTAACTGCTTACTTATTACTTCATTAATTACCTTTACTTCAGCACTTATCTTTGTTCCTCAGGATGAGTTTAGGATGATATGGTTTTATCTACTGATTTTTGTTGCCTATATCCTTAATGGCAGTTCCATTGGTATGCTTTTTACAATAGCTTCTATTGCTATCATTCTCTGTAGCAATTTTCTTTTAGACCTGCAACTTTCTCAAACAGCAATTAATTCAGGTGTATTAGGTTTGATCATCGGAAGTTTTTTATCACGATTTTATAGCAATAAAATTACCGATTATGAAAAGTGTCTACAAAAAAAGAATGCTGATTTAAAGGTGTTAGCTTCTACAGATGGTCTAACAGGTATCATGAATAAACGTGCTTTTAATGAAATATCTGAACACTACTTCAAATCAGCACAAAGAGATAATAATAGTTTGACACTTATGCTATTGGATTTAGATCACTTTAAAAAAATCAATGACAGTTATGGTCATAAGGCCGGCGATCTGGTATTAACCAGCTTTGTCAAAGTGATAGAGTCTCTGTTAAGAAAAAGTGATATCTTAGCTCGAATTGGTGGTGAAGAATTTGCTATCCTTCTATTTGAAACACAGACAGATGGAGCTTTTACTTTAGCAGAAAAGATTCGAAAAAGTGTTAAAAACACCTCAAATAATTTTGAAGGTCAGGAATTTTTTGTAACAACGAGTATCGGTATTTCCCAGAACAATGTAATTGACACAGCATTTGATGACATTTTTATACGCACTGATAAAGCACTTTATCAAGCTAAAAGCCAAGGACGTGACCAAACATGTATCTTACATTAAAAATATATAAACCCATTGATATTTAAATCGTCTATGGCTGTATCACTACAGACATTGTTTGATGCTGTCAGTCAATTTTGTTATATCAGCTTTACATCTTTCCGTTATGGTTTTATAACCGACGCCCCATAAAAGTAGATTCTGGCGAATGTTGAAATGCCAGACCACGCTTCATTTTTTCAGGAATACATTTTTTTATTATTGCTATGATTTGATTTAACATTACTTTTTCCCCTAAAAATATTGTTTGAAATTGTAGCCGTATTTAGAAATATGTAAGTTTTCTTTTTTTAATTTTAAAAAGATAATACTTTTTTTATAATGTTAGTTTATCCTACAATTTATAAGTAGATTTATAATGACTCATAGGGTAAACCTTCAGCTATTCCCGGGAAACTATTATAATAAATTTACCTTTGCAGTAATATGACCATTAATTTCATATTAGCATTTATTTTAGTCAGTTTTAGCTATACTCAAAATATAATATTATTTTACTCGATGGAATAAGGATTTTATTATGATTACAGTGAACGAATTTATGTCTAAAGATGTTGTTACACTGAAAGCATCTGATAACATATCTGTTGCCAGAGAGCTTATGAAAGAAGAGGATATTCGCCATATACCTGTAGTTGATGATAGTCATTTCCCTGTGGGGATTATCACTCAACGCGATATTCTCAGAGCTCAAGACTCAGCACTGAGCGGTAATAATCACATTGTTAATGATGAGAAGATACTGTTAGAGCAGATTATGTCCCGTGAAATTTCTTATGTGCTGCCCGGTGAGCCACTAAGAATTGCAGGATTAAAGCTACAGAAAAACAAATATGGATGCCTACCAGTGATGGACAATAATAAACTGGTGGGAATTATTACCGATTTTGATTTTGTCGATGTTGCTATAAACCTTATAGAACAAATGGAACATAGCGAATATGATTAAAGCTTAGTGAATTAAGTATGACATATCCAATGGTTCAACTGAGATATTGAAAGGGGGTGATAAAAGCCTCTCCCTTTCTGATGGCTTATCTATACCAGATTTTTATTGCAGGTGACATTCGCCAGCTGTTTCAGGTTTATGTGAAATGACCATGAAATACAAATATAACCTAAGCCATTTCACCAAAGCTCAGGAAAGCATCTATGGGTTTGTTTTTACTTTGATAGAGATTCCCGCCCCATCGATAATTTCAGATTTAGTGGCCTTATCGTTAATTAGTACACCTCCTTCTATTGATAATTTATGTTCTGGTTTATCCTTAAAGATGTTGGGTAATAATTGCTCACTCTTTTTGATTTCAGCATTTTGTTGTTCTTTTGATTCAATAATAATATCAGGATCAACTGTTAGATTGAGTGGTTTTGTTATTTGTGATGAACCAGATTTAATACTTACTTCAGGCTTTTTTTCTTGAAATAATTTGTCATCATGTTCATTAGCACATACGCTGTTTGAACTTATTGAGATATATAACAATATTAATAATGTAAAAATTCTCACCATAATCTCCTTATATTAAAGATACTATCACATCATAAACTCCAGCATTGACAGAAATCAATCAAATATTATTTGCGAGTGGTATGATCTTACCTAATAATTTTTTTGTGTGCTGCTTTAGGTGACTTTTATTCTGATAATTACAATGTTTTGTCTTTAATGCATAGTATAAGACAGCCACCCTCCCCGTCCATGCTCCCTACTTCCTCCTCAATTTATTCTTGATATTCTATTATTTAAGTTTACTGGGTGTCATTAATAATCAAATGAAACTTTTTTTAGTCGAAGAGGTCAAAGGTTAAGCTTTATTTGTTTCTGATAATCTTTGCCATATTTAAAAAGATATGCTTAATCATAACCACCTGCTAATCTGGTTTGTGGACTAACAGAATTATCCTGACAGGAGAATTTAATTGTACCGAACGTACCGTAACTTGATTTTATTATTTGCTGTATTTTTCAGCTTGTTCATTAATAAACTAACCCTCGCTGAAGAAGTGGTCAGCAGTGGGAGTTCAATAAACCAGGACGGGTTTATATTCGATATACAGAAAGTTGACCCTGTGTTGCTAGCAGGGGATGTAGAAAAACTGAGGGAAGCCTATATACAGCGCCAGCATGAACTCGAACATCTAGTAAAAAACAAACAGCTGAAAGCCAGTGACGCCATTATTACCATCCTGATTCCGGGCGGCTTATTCTATGCCGGTTATAGAAAGCAGGAGTTTGAGCAGGCAAAAGATGCTCTATTGGCAATCACTACTGAAATCGAAGAGCTTTCCAATGACTTAATAGCTCTTCAAGCTCAATATATAACTCATCCTCTAAGGTTGGCACAATTGCCTTAACTGGCTATGGATTGTTTTAAGTTGAGTGATTGTGGTTTTTAGATAAGCAGGAATCTATTGCACGATTATCGTGCATTTAATTGCCAGAAAGTGTTATGAGATATAAATGAAAACCAGAACAGAAGCGTACTGTATCTTATGAGATGTTGAGTTGAAAATCTAAACGCAGATTAATTTAGAAGTTTATAAGCTGAATAATTTATAAATCTAAAAAATGGGGTAGAAAAGTCTACCCCATCATAAATTGCTTTATTTAATGAAGATTATGCATTAGAAATCAAGTATTTTATCGGCCTTAAATATCATTTTTCCAATCGCGTCACCTGGAGTACCATCATCACTGCCAGGAAGAACACCATGATCAGGTAATTCATCACCATATCTAGATCCCCAGCAAAGTGGACAAACAACCATATTATTATCGTCCCCACCAAGAAAGTCTTGAAGGGTTTCAATGAGTGTTTTCTCTCCCCATGGAGTATCACACTTGAAACGACGACTACTTACTACTGCATCGTCAGCAAGTGATACACCATCAAGGGTCACAAATAATGTGACATTTGCCATCGGGTTTCCTGATAATGACTTTGCAAAGGTCACAGCAAGACAGGCTGCTTCAGGGTTAGACATAGGATTTGATTTCAGGGTTATCACAATATCCTGCTCAGTATCACCAATAGACCAATCAGCACTTGCAGTATTAAACAGACCAACAACTGTCAAACCCAATACTAAAGTAAAAACTCTTCTTAATTTGTTATACATATTAACTTCCCTCTTTATAAAATAATGAAGAGAAAATTAAGCATCTAATGTGCCATTTCTGTAAGTTGTTATAATGTAATTAAAAATATTTTATTTACATCTATACAAAGAAAATAGTGTAAAATATTCCGACAATTAAATACTGCGACTTACGTTTTTCATAATGGCAAAATAAAAAAGGGGACAACTCTAATTCGTACCCTTGGTGATTATGGCTTGAAATATCTCTTCATTTTTGACCTATCCAGCTTCCTTATTTCCTCAACAACAATTTAAAAATGTAATTACCCTACTAAATTAGTGTGTTATTAATCACAGAGAAATAAAATAGTTAGTGATAAAGTACAAAACATACAAAAGTTTAGAAATATTCATTGAAAACTAAACCGGAAAAACTTTATTTTTAATTATATGAGGAAAATATTATGAACTTAATTATGGTAAAAGAATTGTTATTCTCTATCTCACTTGGTTTCGTTGTTACATCAACAGCTGCACTAACTATGGCATTTGTTATTCC
>WTAX01000146.1 GCA_013139395.1 Gammaproteobacteria bacterium
TAAATCATCAGAGGTGATCTGACAGATACGAATACCGATAAAAAATGCCGCAATGGTGATGACAGCATAAACAGCCCATGGTAATTGTACTAATAATAAATACAGCGGTATTGCCGCCAGTGTGCCAAAAGTCCCTGGTGCAAATCGGGCAAGACCTGAACCAAAACCAAAAGCCAGAAAGTGCCAGGGATTTTTCCAGGTCTGATGACGAGCTCGTATGATATCTTTATCCAAAATGATCATAACCTTTTGCGTTAATTTTATATTCCTGACCATCTGCTTCAAGCAGACGCAGATCTTTTTCAGCCGTAATTTTTCCTATGGCAACAAAATGAGGAAATTGCTGCTTAGTCTTGAGCCAGGCTTTTTCTGACAGTGTAAAACACAACTCATAGTCATCACCACCAGTCATGGCTTTTTCCCATGCCTGCTGTTTGTCCAGACAGGATAAGGCACTAGCTAAAGGCAATTGTTCTAATTGTAATTCAGCACCAACATCACTGGCTTTTAAAATATGTCCGAGATCAGATAATAAGCCATCAGATAAATCCAAAGCCGAATGAGCGACTTCTTTTAAATACAAACCTTCCTTGATTCGAGCTTGTGGATAGTTAAGTGCATGAACTGCCTGTTGTTTCGCATCATCACTCAGACTTTTATATTGTGCTGATTTTTTCCCCAGTACAATATCTAAGCCTACAGAAGCCGCTCCAAGTTCACCGGTCACGGCAATAATATCATCGACTTGAGCACCGGAACGCTTTAAGCTTTTCCCCTGTTCAAGATAACCGCAGACTTGAATAGTGACTGACAAGGAGCCACGAGTGGTGTCTCCACCAATTAACTGAATATTATGTTCTCCCGCAAGAGAAAATAAAGACTGTGAAAACTGTTTTAGCCATTGCTCACGAAATTCATCATCCCACTTATCATCACCAGGAAGTGTCAGACTCAAGGTAAACCAGGCAGGCTCTGCCCCCATGGCAGCCAAATCGCTTAAATTAGCTGCCAGTGCCTTATAGGCGATCGCCTGTGCTGAGGTATTATGGGGGAAGTGTACACCACTATTAAGGGTGTCAATTGAAAAGGCTAAATGGGTCTGTTCTTTAGGCGAAACTATGGCACAATCATCACCAATGCCTAAAATCAGATCAGAACGTTCTACCTGTTCCGGATCAGAAAAATAGGATTGAATAAGTTGAAATTCTGATCCTGCCATAATGTTTATTAACTATTCCCAGCTGCTTATTTTTTCCGGGCTTTTTTGTGATGCGGTGCTTTTATTTCAGGCTGACGTAATTTGTCGGCGACCTTATCCATGATACCGTTAATAAATTTGTGACCTTCTTCAGCACCAAACACTTTGGCACATTCAACGGATTCATTGATAGCAACACGATAAGGGATATCCGGACGTTGTTGTAACTCAAAGACACCGATTAATAGAATCGCCTGTTCTACTGGATCGACACTGCTAAATGAACGGCTTAAAAAAGCCTCCATTTGATCAATCAAGGCCATTTTATGAGCTGTTACAAAGTGCAGAATTTCCTGAAAGTAAGCCACATCTGCATCTCCAAAATCATGTTCACTGATAAAATGAACTTCAATATCCGAGACATTCTGTTGCGTCAATAACCAGGAATAAAGTGCCTGTACTGCAAACTGTCGTGATTTCGTTCGATTTTTCACTGCCATACCCTACGCCTGTAAACTAAGCAAAGTTTTTCAAAACATTAACCATTTCTATGGCTGATAATGCCGCTTCTGTGCCCTTATTTCCAGCTTTAGTACCAGAACGTTCAATCGCCTGTTCAATAGTATCAACCGTCAACACACCAAAAGCAACAGGCAGATCATAGTCCATACACACTTGTGCCAGACCTTTTGAATTTTCATTAGCAACAAATTCAAAATGCGGTGTACCACCACGGATCACAGCACCTAAGGCAATAATAGCATCATATTTTTTACTTGCAGCCATACGCTTGGCAGCTAATGGAATTTCTACCGCACCCGGTACACGAAGGATTTCAATATCTTCTTCTTTGCCGCCATGTCTTAAAATAGTGTCAACCGCACCACTAAGTAACGATTCAACAAGAAAACTATTAAAGCGACTGATCACAATACCAAATTTAGCATTATCGACAACCATTTCACCTTCAAATGTTTTTATATTCATTTTTTATCCTGATTTATTTCTTTTATTTAATTCGTATTATGTATAGAGACTGTTAAGCGCCCGTATAATATTCAACCACTTCCAGACCAAAACCTGATAAGCCATGTATTTTCTTGGGTGCTGACATCACTTTCATCTGTTTAACACCAATGGATTTTAAAATCTGCGCGCCTAAGCCATAAGTACGTAAATCTTTAGTTTTACCCATATGAGAAGAGGTTTCACCCATTTGTAATTTTTTATAGTGATCAATTCGATTGACTAATTCACTACTGCTTTCATGACTGCGCAGAATGACAATAACACCACTGCCTTCCTTTTCCATTTTCTGCATAACATCATTGAGAGGCCAGCCGCAATCATCCATTTGTGCACCAAGCATATCACACAGTGAATTTTCCATATGAACGCGAACTAAAACTGGTTGTTCCGGATCAATTTTACCCTTAATCATAGCCAGATGAACCTGACCGGAAATAGCATCATGATAAGCTTCCAGACGAAAATCACCAGCCGCTGTTGGTAAATTACATTCACTGACTTTTTCAACAGAATGTTCATTCTTTAAACGATATTCAATTAAGTCGGCAATAGTGCCTATTTTAAGCTCAAATTTTTCAGCAAAGATTTCTAAATCATCGCGTCTGGCCATGCTGCCGTCTTCTTTAAGAATTTCAACGATCACCGCTGCTGCTTCTAAACCTGCAAGTCTAGACAGGTCACAACCCGCTTCCGTATGACCGGCACGAGTGAGTACACCACCTGGCTGTGCTTCAAGGGGAAAAATATGTCCGGGTTGAACGATATCTGTTGGTTGAGCGTTCTCAGCCACTGCCGCCTGAATAGTCACTGCTCGATCACCTGCCGAAATACCAGTAGTTACACCCTCTGATGCTTCAATAGAGACTGTAAAATTAGTCCCGTATTCAGCCTGATTACTATCAACCATAAGAGGAATTTGCAATTGTTTACAACGCTGTTGAGTTAAGGTCAGACAAATCAAACCACGACCATTAGTTGCCATAAAGTTCACATCTTCCGGTGTGACTTTACTGGCTGCCATTAATAAATCACCCTCATTTTCACGGTCTTCATCATCAACAATGATGACCATTTTTCCCTCACGGAGATCGTCAAGTATTTCTTCAATCGAATTAAAATTTGCCATAATGTATGATATTTTTTCTTTATCTTTAAGTTATAAAAGTTGAATTATTAAAAGTTTAGTTATAAAAAGCCGTTCTCTGCCAATAAAGCCATTGTTACTTCCTGTTTAGGGGCTAATTCAGCCGCTTTATCCCCTAACAATAACCGCTCCAGATAGCGGGCAATAATGTCCACTTCAAGATTAACTTCATCACCTGCCTGAGCTGACGCTAAAGTGGTTTCATCCAATGTATGAGGCACGATATTTAACTCAAAAATCGCACCGTTCAGTTCATTAATGGTTAAACTGATACCATTAACACAAATCGAACCCTTGGCGGCAATATACTTTGCCAGCTCATTGGGTGCCTGTATTTTAAAGTGAATTGAACGTCCAGCATGACTGCGTTCAATAATTTTACCCAAACCATCTACATGTCCACTGACAATATGCCCGCCCAGATG
>WTAX01000117.1 GCA_013139395.1 Gammaproteobacteria bacterium
GTAATGATAAGTAAAAGCTTATACCTTGAAATTAACAATATGGATGCAATGGTTATGACATTTAAAGCAGGGGTTTCTGGCAACCCCAAAGGTAAACCGAAAGGTTGCAAGACAAAGAGAACCCTTATTACGGAAGCATTAGACGCTATAAGCAAAGAGCGTTCTGTTGATGTGCGTAAGCAGATCGTTGAAGCGACTCTCAATGCTAGTCTGGCAGGTGATATGACTGCAACCAGCATTTTGCTTAATCGCTTAGAGCCTGCATATAAACCGATAACCGCACCAGTTGAGCTGGGTCAGATGCCTGTTGATGCGGCTAAGAAGACTGAGCAAATAGTCCAACTGATCACGGATGGCCAGTTAAGTGCCGATGTCGGAAAGGACATTATTAACTCTATTGTATTGTCGCTTAAGGTGAATGAATTAACGGATATAGAAAAAAGATTAGCTGACTTAGAGATCAGCAATACCCTGGAGAATAAGACCAATGGCACTTAAACGAAGATTAGAAAAATTAGAAAACCAGCAGCAAAAGTCTGAGCAGTCTGGCACGAATACCGAAAGTGTTCTTTGGAATATCGCTACGCGTGTCGATGGTACGGCTGCCAGTTCTGTCGCGGCGCTTAAAGAGTTAAACCGTATGAAGACTACGGAGCAAGAGCCTGTTGAAGACAGTCGCAGTGAGGCTGAAATAAGGGATTCGATAGAGGCGCTAATTGAAGAGTATCGGGATATGCCGGATATTTAATTTTGGGGCGGTAATGACACAAAGCCGCATAATTAGCAGTTTCTTATTTAGTCACTAAGGGCGTAAAGCGGCTATTTCGAGTATCAGAGAAAATATGGATTACGATCTTAGTTTTAATGCTGATCATATCTGAATCAAATCACAATTTGACCTACTGCAGTCATTGAAGATTTACCTCACCTCATCGATATATTCCAGATAGCGGACATTCCCAATTATTCAAAAAAAGTAGCCAGGATATTTTTTATATGTTTGGAATGAGTAAAAAAACGGTAGCTGATACGACAGCAACATGCTCATAGCGGACTGTCAAGCACATCCAACTGAAGATCTCCTGGCAGTAAAATATTTATTCTTACAAAAATAATATATTACTACTACAATTATAGGTAAGCCTATTATCTCTTATGTATACTATAATAAATAGGTGGCCAATGTTATAAAATCAGGTTCAGTATCATGAATGAATTAGATAAATTGGATCATAATTTTAATTTTCTTAAAAAGATCTATTCTTTGAGAAAACAAAATATAGAGATTTTTTGAGAATAAAGAAAGTAAAAGATGGAAGTTTGAAGCAGGAAGCTTTTCTAACCTATGTTATTGATAGTGGCATAAAACCTGGTTTCAGAAGTACAAGCAGAGGTCTTTGTTATGACTGACAATAAGGGTATTGATGACGCAGTTCTTACTGCTGATGAAATTGATATGCTCGCAGATATAACGAATCCTATTTCCAAAGAAAAACAGTTTTTCATTCTGATCGTTGATGATGACCCAATTATGCGTGAAAGTCTCAGGGAACTGCTAGCCATTTATGACATGAACTGCACTTTGGCTGAAGATGGTCAGCAAGCTCTGGAATATCTCAATAGTGATTATTTCGACCTGATTCTACTTGATCTCGAAATGCCCAAAATAAATGGTTTTCAAGTGATGAAAGAAATTCAGATTCATTATTCCGAAACCGATGTTATTATTCTCAGTGGCGAAGACTCCTTTGAAAATGCACGTAAAGCATGGCATATGGGTGCTCAGGATTTTCTTAAAAAGCCCTATAATCCATCTGAACTGATTGAATTGATCCATAACATTAAGGAAAAAAGACGTTTAAATTCGGAAAAAATAGCCAAAATGCTGGACAAAAGCACTCGGAGTGATGTCGATAAAACACTGATGGAGCTAGAAGATATTATTCACAATGAGAAACTTACTTTTGCACATGAAATTATCAATTCCAGTCCTTCCGTAGCCTTCTTGTGGAAAAGTATTTCAGACGGGCACGTTCAATTTGTGTCAGAAAATGTGATTAATGTATTGGGTTATACTGCTGAAGAATTTTATATAGGCAAGGTAATTTATAAGGATATTATTCATCCTGAGGATGTGGAACAGTTCATTGAGGAAATAGAAAAGGTTAACACCAGCACGAACTTCAAACATAAACCCTATCGAGTCATTACAAAATGTGGGGTGGTAAAATGGATTGAACATAGTTCGTCAATGCTTAGGGATAAACAAGGAAATATTGAATATTACCAGGGAATTATTATTGATATCACTGAACGGGAGCTTTCCAGGCAGAAAATGTTCCAAAAGCAAACGATTCTGGAACATATTGCTCATCATGATGTTCTTACAAAATTACCTAATCGTCTATTACTGATGGATCGACTGCAACAAGCCATTAAAAACGCCCAGAGAACAAAAAAGCACTTAGCCTTATTATATATTGATTTGGATAAATTTAAGCCAATTAATGATTCTTTGGGACATGCTGCTGGTGATGAAGTGCTTATAACTGTTGCTAAAAGGTTGAGAAAGAATGTTCGAACTGTGGACACAATTGCGAGAATTGGTGGTGATGAATTTATTATTTTGATGGAATCTATTTCCAATGTCCAGGATGTTAAAGCAATGGCAGAGAAGCTGAATTATTCACTGAGGCAATCCATACACTGGAATGCACATGAACTCTTTGTTACTTCCAGTATAGGTATCAGTCTTGCTCCTGATGATGGGAATACTCCCGAAGAACTGATGAAAAAAGCGGATATCGCCATGTACCAGTCAAAAGAGAAAGACGGAAATACATTTCAGTTTTATTATGCCTGATGAACAGAACCTGCGACAGCATCCGGACTGGGACTGCAAAATGTGGATGCTAAAATACAACCCAATTACAGTCTCTATAGTGACTGAAACAACTTTGCCTTCAATAGCGCGTTCAAAAGCTATGGAATTCGCACCAAATAAGATAATGCAAAGTCGAAGAAGTATTTGCATTTTTAGAATAACTGTTATGACTTGTATAAATTGACGGTTTTGGTGAAATCAGCATTTTTACCGAAGGTCAGCTTCCACCACAATGCAGCCTGATCAATTTTCACTCATGTGCTCATACTGTTTGTTTAGAATCAAATGTATTAAGGGAATTTTGGGTTTTGTAAATGTCTGCTTTCCACAACAAATATTTATTGGATAAAATTGTTAAATTGAAGCTCAGAGACGGTTCCGTACATTCACGGTTCATAATTTAAAATTTTACCAGAGAATTGGTCTTCATGACCTTAAGCGGAAAATAAGCATTCTCTTATTTCAGTAGCTAAGGGCGTAAAGCGGTTATTTTTAAGTATTAAATTCTGAGGCTAAATTAATAGCTTTCTAATTGTCAAAATTCTTTACACAGCGTCGAGAATGTCCCAATGCTGCAATTGTGCAATATTATTCTCATTATCATCTAGGGCCAAAAGCAGCTATTTACAAATCACGTGAAATAACATTATTAAATTAATATAACCCGTAAAATTGCAATTTAAAGAATGAATACAAACTAAGGTCAATGTATCAGAGTTAGTTTATTGATTTAAAAAATATGACATTAATAAATTAATGGAGTTTTATCAGGTTTTGCGAGAGTTGCGGTGAGTGAGAGCCTGATGTTGCAAAAATAAACATCAGGTTTGTCAGTATTATATTCAACAGTGATTGGGATGGCATTATGGTTCAACATAGTCATACTCATGCGACATAAAAACCATATACCATCCAACTATATTAACAACTAAACCTTATAATAAATCATTGGACCATCAAACAGTTAACACTGACTGCTTCTGGAGGAGCACCATTAGTACATCTTCCAATAAAGCTATCATGACCAGTTGGATTATTGATAACTTCATAGCTCTCTACTGAATTACCAGGAGGACATATTATGCTACCAGACAGTGCCACATCATCTGGGGTTGCACACATGGCATCGGGTCTGCCTGGAACACTATAGATAAGGTCACCAGTTATACCTGTTCCTGGCTCACCTGGAGGCCCTTGAGGTCCTGGTATTCCCTGATCACCTTGAGGTCCTGGATCACCTTGAACTCCTGGATTACCTTGAGGTCCCGGATCACCTTGAGGTCCTGGATCACCTTGAGGCCCTGGATCACCTTGAGGTCCCGGATCACCTTGAGGCCCTGGTTCACCTTGTGGTCCCTGATCACCTTGTTCACCCTGTGGACCAACAGCACCAATTGTCAGCATAAAACTGGCTATTCTCACCGGTTTTTTATTGTTGGTAACAACAAGCAAAGCATCGCCCTGGAAAGCATCTGGAGCCGTTAACTCAAGAGGTAACATTGCTACAATGAAGCCATCAATATCAATTTCAACTACAGGTAACTCATCATCACCCAGCATAACAACTAAT
>WTAX01000191.1 GCA_013139395.1 Gammaproteobacteria bacterium
TGTTGAAATTCAGTCCCCAGTCGCAAGTCACAGAATAATGAGAGTGAATAATCTGCCTGATTAAAATAACAGTCTAATTCATATTGTATTTTTTTTGCAAAGGCTAAGTCCACTCTTTTAGAAGGAAGTTCAGAAGGAAATGTTTGCCGGCTATTGGGCGAGGATTGAAAATAACGGGTATGAGTAATAATGTTATCGGCAAAAGAAACAGACAGGTACAGCTGTTTGTCTATAGGCAAAGGAATGAGTATATTTGTCATCAGTTATGTGGAAAAACACAAAAAAAGGGATACTTGATTCAAGCATCCCTTTTTTACTATAACAGGTATTATCACTGCTAAAGAAAAACTTAACTCAGCTTCTCTTTAATACGTGCAGCCTTACCACGACGATCACGTAGATAGTATAGTTTAGAGCGACGTACATCACCACGACGCTTAACAGTAATGCTGTCAACCATTTGGCTGTATGTCTGGAATACACGCTCAACACCTTCACCATAAGAGATCTTACGGACAGTGAAAGCTGAATCAAGGCCGCGATTACGAACAGCGATGACTACGCCTTCGAAAGCCTGAATACGTTCACGCTCGCCTTCTTTTACTTTTACATTTACAACCACTGTGTCACCAGGGCCGAACTTAGGTACTTCACGTCCCATTTGTTCTGCGTTTAAAGCATCAATTATCTTACTCATTTACTTGCTCCGATTACCTTAGGCCCTGAACCCAGGTTTCTATTTTAAAATAAAAAGTTTAACTATTAACTTAACTATTAACTTAACTATTAACTCAATTATCAACTCAATGTGTCTGCTCTTGAATGAATTCCTGCAGCAATTGCTGCTCCTGTTCACTCAATTGACGTTCTTCCAATAAGTCAGGACGTCTTTGCCAGGTGCGCCCTAACGATTGTTTAAGACGCCACTGTTCAATTTTTTTATGGTTACCGCTTAGTAGTACTTCCGGTACACTTTCGCCTTGCCCTTCAATTACAAGAGTTTCCGGACGAGTGTAATGCGGATGATCCAATAAACCGGAATAAAATGAATCATGTACTGCTGATTCATTATGTCCAAGTGCACCGGGTATCAACCGGATTAAGCTGTCAATTAACACCATGGCGGGTAATTCACCGCCGCTGAGAACATAATCACCAATCGAACATTCATAATCGACATAATGTTCAATCAGGCGTTCATCAACACCTTCATAGCGTCCAGCCAATAAAATCAGTTGCTCATTTTCACTCAGTTCTTTGACAATAGCCTGTGTCAAAGGTTGACCTTGTGGAGATAAATAAACCACTTTATTTTTTATTGCACTTTTATTGCTATTTTTAACTGAAAGTATGGCTTCTTTAAGAGGCTGTACTTTCATCAGCATTCCTGGCCCACCACCATAAGGTCGGTCATCAACTGTTTTGTGCTTATCCTGAGTAAAATCTCTGGGATTGGTTATCGCCAGCTCAAGTAAGCCATTACGTATTGCCCTGCCTGTTACTCCGGATTGAATCGCTTCAAACATTTCGGGAAACAAGCTGATCACATCTATGCGTTTCAACATATTCGGCAGCGCATTATTTTCACTTTCGTTACAGTTTATTCAGCTTCCTGCTTACTTTCGAACTATTCGCTTTCATTCCAGCTAACAGGCCAGTCTACTGTAATTGTGTTTGCTTCCAGATCCACTTTTTTTACATAGTGTTCCAGAACAAAGGGAATTAGAATTTCAACTTTGCTATCTTCTTTTTGAGCCGGGCTAATGATCAGCACATCATTTGCTGCTGTTTCAATCAGGCGTTTTACCTGACCCAGTTCAATATCTTCGAGATTAATTGCTGTTAAGCCAATTAAATCTGCCCAATAATATTCGTTTTTAGACGCTGTTTTAAACTCTGAACGATAAATCGCTAACTCTGCACCAATTAAAGCGGCTGCAATTTCACGATTATCATAACCATCGAAATGTGCAACAACACCTTTACCGTGTGCTTTTCCGCTATCCAGTCTAATATCCTGCCACTGTCCTCTGCCTAGTTTTATTTTTAAGGCCTTATAACGAACAATGTTTTCTCGCGGCTGAGTATAAGAGTAGATTTTTACCCACCCTTTAACTCCATAATAGCCTGATATTTTGCCTAGAACATATAGTTCAGACGTTTTTTCAGATGTTTCATCAGACGATCTTTCATCAGACATAGTTATGAGTCATGTATGAGCTATCAGCCGCAAAAATAAGAATTGACTTAAGCAGCAGCCTTAGTATTTTCTTTAAGCAGGGTGTTAACACGAACTGAAGTTTGTGCACCATTACCAAGCCAATGATCAACACGATCTTGTTTCACTTCAAGACGTACTTCTTTACCGCGAGCCATAGGGTTGAAAAAGCCTACTTTCTCAATAAAACGGCCATCACGAGCTGAACGGCTATCCGTTACAACAATCTGATAAAATGGGCGTTTTTTAGAACCGCCGCGAGCTAGACGTATAGTAACCATTAGTCTAAATTCCTCAATATATTCAATAAGTTCCAGAAAATTTATTTAATCTGAACAGGTCATCTCTGGACACTGTGTTAAGTTCTCGAAGAACACTGTTTTTATACACTGTTTTTACACACTGTTTAACAAGGTGCAAGTACGAGACACTTTAAGCCAGCTCAGAAAAGACGGGCATTTTACTCTAAATTCTTGCTCAGATAAAGTAATTTTTTGTTTTTTTTAGCATTATCAGCATATTTCTATGCTGATTCAAAATAGCTGTCTAAACAGCAAACATTGTTTAAAATGGCATCCTGCCCATTCCGCCGCCCATTCCTGGCGGCATACGCCCTTTCAGACTGCGCATCATATTTTTCATGCCGCCTTTAGAAAACTTTTTCATCATCTTCTGCATTTGTTTAAATTGCTTCAACAGACGATTAAGATCCTGAATTTGGGTTCCTGAACCCACCGTAATGCGTTTTTTTCGAGACCCTTTAATTAATTCAGGCCTTTGTCGTTCTGTCGGGGTCATGGAGTTGATGATGGCTTCTATTTTAACCAGTTCTTTATCATTAACCTGTTCTTTGACCTGATTGGGTATCTCACTCACACCTGGTAACTTATCCATCAGGCTGCTCATGCCGCCCATTTTTTTCATTTGTAGAATTTGATCGCGAAAATCTTCCAAATCAAAGTTCTTACCTTTTTTGATCTTCCGGGCCAGTCGCGCTGCTTTTTTATGATCAACTTTTTGCTGAGCTTCTTCAACCAGACTGAGGATATCACCCATACCCAGAATACGAGATGCTAAACGATCCGGATGAAAGGCTTCCAGTGCGTCTACTTTCTCACCAACACCCATAAATTTAATGGGCTTACCGGTGATTTGACGAATGGACAGTGCCGCACCACCACGGGCATCACCATCAGTTTTAGTCAGTATGACACCGGTTAATTCCAATGCATCATTAAAGGCTTTAGCGGTATTTGCGGCATCCTGACCGGTCATACTATCAACCACAAACAGGGTTTCAACCGGATTGATGGCCGCATGCAGTCCTTTGATTTCGCCCATCATTTCTTCATCAATATGTAAACGACCTGCGGTATCTACAATGACGACATCCAGATGCTTCTTACGTGCATAATCGATGGCGTTAAGACCAATATCGACTGGTTTTTGGGAAATATCGCTGGGGAAAAATTCAACATCAACTTCTTTTGCCAGAGTCGCCAGCTGTTCAATAGCCGCTGGACGATAGACATCAGCACTGGTTACCAGTACTGATTTTTTTTCCTGCTTGAGGAATTTTGATAATTTGGCCACACTGGTGGTTTTACCAGAACCCTGTAAACCCGCCATTAGAATGACTGCAGGCGGTTGAGCATTGAGCGCCAGTGAATTATTGGTTTCACCCATCATGGTGACTAATTCATCATTGACAATTTTTATGAATGCCTGGCCGGGAGAGATACTTTCAATCACCTCCTTACCAACAGCCCGCTCTTTTACCTGGGCAATAAAGTCTTTAACCACCGGCAAGGCAACGTCTGCCTCGAGAAGTGCCATACGCACTTCTCGCAAAGTATCTTTGATATTATCTTCTGATAAGCGTCCCTGACCACGTAGACTCTTAACCGTTTTGGCAAGACGTTCCGTTAAACCATCAAACATAAATTCAATGCACCTTAAAATGTTCTTGAAAACCGTCTATTATAATGACTATTATTATGACTATAAAGCATTTTTTTAGGTATTAGGGCCTTGGAAATAATAAAATTTCCAGAATTACGTAGAAATTTTATTCAGATTCAAGGCGTGATAAAGGGCGCATAGTCAATCTACGCAACCTTTATCACAACACAGAAGCTGGATAAAAGAGCAAGTAAGACTGGAAATTTTATTGTTTCCAAGGCCCT
>WTAX01000035.1 GCA_013139395.1 Gammaproteobacteria bacterium
CTTTATCGTGGTCTGGGGCGGTTTGACTCTTATTGTTTATATGATAAGTTCCACCCTTATTCGATCAGATAAACGCATCCCATTTTTAGGGAAAAATCCAACAAAGAAAAAATTACGTCGCTTTTCATTTGCAATGGCAGTACTTATGCAGAGTTATCCCTGGATATATATTGTGGGTGATATTGATGGCCAAGTAGTTGATAGTAATGGTGCTCCGCTGGAAGGTGTTTTAGTTACTTCTCTTTGGAATACAATCTATGTTTTTCGTACCTATGGTATCGAAGCGGTTTATGGACATGAAGCGGGGGCTTTAGAAGTAATAGAAACCATAACTGATAAGGATGGAAAGTACCATATTCCAGGTTTTTGGAAGTTCCGACCATTTTTTGAAGAAATACATGGCGGTTATGTCGATGCATTTAAAAAAGGGCTTTATCATGATGGTCAATTATCAAGCTATAACAAAGATAAGAAAAGTAATATTTTGGGACTATATTATGAAGCTCGTGCAAATGATTCTGTCTTTGTTATGCGTGAAATAAAAAATAGACAAGAGAAAAGTTTTAACTCAGAGGGTTTATCAAGATTTATTCATGCAGCTCAGTTATTACACAATCATTGCTATTGGACAAAAATACCTAATACATTTATTTATTTAGTTTCACCAAAACACAGTAATGTGAAGAGACACAAAGTTATTCTTGGATATAAAAATGAATATGAATTTGCTTCATGTGGCGTAAAAGATTATTTTTTTAAGGATTATATAAAATGAAAAAAAGGATTTTATTGTTCTCTTTTGTTCTTGTTCTATGCGTTGAACTACATGCATATGAGACACAAACGCATGAGTTAGTAACAGAAAGTGCATTAAAAAGCTCATTGTTATTAAAAAATGACGATTTCTTGTCTGATGTTGGATTAACAAGACCTTTGGATGTTAAAGATACTGACAGCAATACAAATGAAGATGGTGAGGTTAATAATAATATTGTTGAAATGTTCCCCGATCCCAAAAATATACAAAGAAATATTATCGGCCTTGTACGATACGGTTCCAGCTATGAAGACAGACACGTGATCCCCTGGGCCTGTTCTCACTTTTTTGATCCTGCGATAGATGGCCGGCCATTAACACCATGCTCACAATGGCCTGCCTCCTCCTTTCAAAACCGTTCACCGGACTGGGCACTTGAAGATGGCAGTATTGATATTTCAAACAGAGAAGACTCATTAATGAAAGATGCGCAGGAGCGCTATCGTTATGCCTTAACCAGTCGATATATTAGTGATCGTGATTTCTTCTTTGGTGCTTTTTTTCGAAATCTTGGACAGGCCATTCATCATATTCAGGATATGAGCCAGCCGCAGCATGTGCGCAATGACGCACATCTGCCATTTATTGATGCCAGTTTGTATGAAGGCTATTCAAAAAATAAATACCATGTGAAAGAGACGACATTTGGGCCAAATTTAGATGAAGATATTAAGTCACAGACTATTCCCATAGGTTACGATGAACTTTCTTTAAGAGATTTCCACACAGCACGCAGTTTCTGGACTAATGCCGGTAAGGGTATTGCTGAATTTACTAATCGTAACTTTGTCAGTCAGGATACTAATTTTACTCTGAATGTATTGCAAACATTTCCTAATCATCTGGTGATTATCAGGCAGGCATTAGAATATGAACAGCCGGATCCGACTTATTCTATCGTTGAGAGCGTAAACATTGAAGATCCTTCGTTATTGGGACCAGATCAACCCTATAGAGGAGAAATGTTATTTGTCGGTACTGATATTATTGATGAAAATACAGGCATTCCAGAATTTAATAACCGAACAAGCACTTTTTCAATATTTTCAGCAGATCTTGAATACTATGCTATTTCTGGTATCAATCAAAGGGCATTCACCCTTAACCGGTTTAACTTTGACAAAGCCCATGAATTTCTTCTTCCCCGAGCCGTATCCTATAGTGCCGGCCTGATCAATTATTTCTTCCGCGGCAGAATGGCTGTAAAAAATGTTCAATACCTTGCCGGCAATCAAATCAGCCTGACAGTCAAAAATATCACTGGTGAAAAAAATCCGGGCAATGCCCCGTTCAGTTTTACTGATGGTGATTTTATCCTGTCCTATGATGATAGTGACGGCAACCGATATTCCCTGGCACCCCATCCTATTAATACAGTGTTTAACGATGAAGATGAAATCAGCTTATTATTCACTTTGCCGGCAGCGATGGATGCTATTGATACTGCCAGACCTTTTACTTTGATTTTTGATGGAAAGATCGGTGCACCGGACAACGATCCGGCTCAGTGGGAGCGGGGTATTGCAGCCAAAGTATTCTATTCCTCTCCTTTGATGGCCTTTAATATAGAAGGCTTGGAAGCAGGTGCACTGGTGCCCAATGTGATCAATACCTATCGTTCCTTTGATCAGGGTGTCAGCTGGGGAACTGCGGGAGCATTTTATGTCATTGTGGATGATGATACAGTGGACGATCCGGGCAATCAGGTGAGGATACAGAACGCTGTATATGGTGGTGCCGGCTTGTTATTATACGTCTCTTATACCGACTATGATTCATCCCTCGGCATCCGTAAACTGAACTATACTGCGCTCACCACTGATATCGGACAATCATGGTCAGGGTGGCTGACAGACTTTAATTATTTGAGTGACGGCACAAAAAACAGTGCAGATAATAAGAGCGTCTTAGGTAGTATCAGTTATACCGGAGAGCAGGGCAGTCTGTCCGCTATCCGGGTAAAACACCCCTCAGCGGGAGATCCTCCTCCAGCAGTACGCACATTTCAACTGGTCACATCACCTCAATGGGGAAATCCTGATACCTGGGAACTCAGTGGTCATGCCATACCCGGCGGCTTGCCGGAGCTGGATTATTTAGGCAATGACAGCTATGCTTTTTCTGTTTATATTGAAGCCTCCGAATCCAGTGAGCCACAGGCACGAGCCTTTGATTCAGCGCTGCGTCGCACGGATGATGGCGGCACCAGTTATTACGATCTGAGCAATTTTGCAATTGAGTGTGTGCCGGAGGATGAGTTCTGTATACAACATCTGCTCTATCTGGGGCAAAATGACAATGGCAATAAACGCCTGTTAGGCTGGGCTAATCGCCATGTGTTTTCATACAATCATTCTAAACCCAGCAATCAGGTGCCTGTCTATCTTTCTGAAGATGGAGGACAAAGCTGGATTGCGTTGAGTACTGCACCTTTATCCAGTGAGTGCCGTGCGGTAGAAAAGCGTCATGTAACTGTAGATAAGATGATATACATGGGCAGTCATAACGAAAAAAATATGGAGCAATATAGTCTGTTTCTGGAAACGAGCTGCTATGAAGTCATTGAAGATATTAATGGTGATTATGAGAACCATACCTTAATCGGTCAATCTTATTTTACCAGCAATAATAGCGGCGGACACTGGACTCAGGTTAGTGCACCACCGGGGCCTGAGAGTATGATTGTTTATGCGGCTGATAATGGTGCCATACCGGGATTGTATGATTAGATACAGTGTGAGAAGAATTATCTGACATTTTGTTGTATGAATATGGTGGAATGCGCTTTGCTTTTCCACCTTGTATTCATGAGAATAGTATCAGTTGATAAATGAATGATGAACGATGACTTATGCAGTGTTTTTGATATTATTCTTTGGCTTCATAAGAAAATTTTTGTCCAGCAACACCCTTGAAATCCTTGTTTAAATTAAATCAAAATCTCAATTAATCATCGCCAATACGTTTAAACTCTGTGTGATGGCAGGAAGGGCAGGGTGGAATGCGTCCGGCCTTGTGAAAATGCAGTTCTTTGCCGCATTTAGTACAGGCAAGAGTACCAATGCTGGTGACTTCTCCAGTGTGCCATTCATTAGCCATTTCTCTTAAATGATCCAGTTCCTGACGAGTTTGATCAGCCATATTGGCGAATACAGAAAGCAGTTTTTCCTCAACCTGATGCAGGTCGAATTCTAACCAATCCTGAAAACTCTTATTCTCACTTTCCATTTTGCTGGCGGCATCATGCAGGTCGCGCCTGACGTAGCGAGAGATCAGATCAATTTCCTCTTTACTCCATTCCTGTAATTCAGAAAGGAACTCTTCAGCGTCTTTAACACCGTTAATGATCATAGGTCCTGCTGTTTCATCGGCTTTTTCAGTCCATTCTGAAAGCTTGTCCAGCATTGTGTTATAACCATGAACTAACTTATCGGTCACATCTTCATAGCTATCTTTTTTATCAGTTTTCTGGCTCATAAGTATATCCTTTGCAATAGAGTTTAAGTCTGGATCAGGTTTTAAATTATTCTTGGATAAGCTCCTATGTTAAGTATAGCTTAAAATGGAATTACTTGAACAAAAAATAATGTTACAATTTCGGGCTTTATTCACCGTTCGAGTGTCGTTAAAGAACGTTAAATATTAGTATAATCAATATCAAAATTGAGACCAGGGAACCAAAATCAATGAGTCAGGCGTATAACCCAAAGCAGATTGAGCTTGAAGCACAACACTATTGGGAAGAAAACAGATGTTTTAATGTTACTGAAGATGAGAGCAAAGAAAAATACTATTGCCTCTCTATGTTCCCTTATCCCAGTGGACAGCTCCATATGGGACATGTACGCAATTATTCTATTGGTGATGTGCTGTCACGTTTTATGCGTATGCAGGGTAAAAATGTCCTGCAGCCAATGGGCTGGGATGCCTTTGGTCTGCCTGCTGAAAATGCCGCCATGAAACACAAGGTTGCACCAAGTAAATGGACACGTGAAAACATCGCTTATATGCGTGAACAATTAAAACGTCTGGGTTTTGGTTATGACTGGGAGCGGGAAGTGACTACCTGTGAGCCGGACTACTACCGCTGGGAACAGTGGTTATTTACCCGCCTGTTTGAAAAAGGTGTGGTCTATAAAAAGAACGCTATTGTCAACTGGGATCCTGTTGATCAAACAGTTTTGGCTAATGAGCAAGTTATTGACGGCCGTGGCTGGCGCTCTGGTGCTCTGGTTGAGCGTAAAGAAATTCCTCAGTGGTTTTTGAAGATCACTGATTACGCCGAAGAGCTGTTACAGGGGCTGGAGCAACTCGATGGCTGGCCTGAACAGGTTCGTACCATGCAGAAGAACTGGATTGGTCGTTCCGAAGGGGCAGAAATCAGCTTTGATGTGGTTGACAGCAGTGACGTGATTAAAGTCTTTACTACTCGCCCTGATAC
>WTAX01000042.1 GCA_013139395.1 Gammaproteobacteria bacterium
TGAAATGAGTCCAGCCCTAACGTCCAGGGCTGACCAAAGATAATAAAATGGCCCAAAGTCAGATCAAGACGAAAAATATCCAGAAAGGGAGCAAAAATAAAGAGCAGAAAAAAGCTGCTGCGAGTTATAGTTCTGATTTTTTCACGATAATTTTTTTGATGTGTATACATAGCATTGCTTAATAAGGAAATTAATCGCTATGCTACTAAAAATCAGGATGGTTGACATTATTCAATATCAAGGCTGAATTGTGACTTAGTTTGCTAGGAGCTTGTCCGAGAATAGAAGCCGTAGCGAGGGGAAGCCATTTTGAGTCAGATTTTTCTATCATTTGAAGCCAATAGTTGCGCTATTCTCTTAATAAAAAGAATGAAAATGATAGGAAAATATGGCCAAAATGGGTTTTCCGCAGTAGGTTCTCTATTCTCGGACAAGCTCCCAGATAAGGAGTATTATTTTCAAAATAGCGGATGGGATAATTAGAAAAGCCCGAAAGTGGTACAGTTATGTCGACTAATCAGTGACAAGGATGGGGGATTAAATTATTAATTTCCCCCGACATCAATCCTCCTTTCAGGCAAAAATGAGTGCTTATTTCACTGTAGCAGCTTTCACTTCATCAGCTTTCATTTGTGCCGCTTTCATCTGAGCAGCTTTTACTTTAGCCGCTTTTACTTGAGCAGCTCTTACTTCAGCAGCTTTCATTTGTGACGCTTTCATCTGAGCAGCTTTTATTTGAGCGGCTCTCACCTGGGCAGCTCTTACTTCAGCAGCTTTCATCTGGGCTGCTTTCATTTGAGCGTCTCTCATTTGATTAGCATGTCCATAACCATATCCACCGTAGCCACGGTTGTCATAGCGGTTGTCTCCATAACCCTGAAAACGGTTATCCCAGTTGTTATAGCTGTTGCCATATGCATTACCACGGGCAGAACCTCGTGTATTTCCACGGCCACGTCCGCGAGCTCGTGATTTGATGGTGATTTCAAAGTCACCATCCATATCAGCATCTCCAGAACCATCACCCCAGCCAGTGCCATAAGCATTACTGTAAGCATTATTGTACATGTTGTTATAACCTGAGCCATTCCAGTTAGTATTACTATTGCCATCATCCCAGAATGCACTGGCTGACATAGAAATCGTAGCAGAGATTGCTACACCAATTATCATTTTTTTCATTTCAGAACCTCTAATGTTTTTACCATATCGAATGATTGAATTTATCTGTTTTTTTGCTTATTTGATTAAGTTTAGTTCATATTTTTGTATTTAACAAAAAAGACCATTTAATTGTGGATGTCAGAGAGCCTTATGAATATGCAGCAGGTCATAGCAAAGGCTCGATTATTGTGCCAGGAGGCATTTTGGAAACGGCTGGACCTTAAACCTAAATAAATCAGTTGAACCTACTGCGAGCGTCCAATGCACTGAATCTTCAAGGCTTTTCAGAGCATTTTGAATTCACCCGTAGGATGACTACGCCCCGAAGGAAGTGCCCTTGGGGTACGCCCCGAAGGAAGTGCCCTTGGGGTACGAATAAATCCAAAATAACCTGCAAAGCCTTGAATCTCCTGCACCTTGATCGTTCTCGCTACGATTCAACTGATTTATTTAGGTTAAAAAGGTTATTGCTTTCGCTCTAAAAGATATTTGTCTCTATTTTCAGGATTATTCATATAATCTCTTTTTAACTGCAATAAATAGTTGGCAATTTTATAAGCTTCTCCATCCGGCATATCACTAAATACCGGCATTTGAGACTTACTTGATTGTGACCCCTTTTTAATATGTAAAATTATTTCTGTCTGATTTTTATCCGTTGCAATATTTGCCGGGATTCCTTTAAGAAACATACCTGTGCCGTTTTCTTTATGACAAGCGGCACAATGATAATTATAAAGTGCTTTCCCGGCCCTCAACTCCGGGTGTTTGTGTTGCTCTTTATTGCATGCCTCCAGCAAAAATGCACTCATCAACATCATTATACCAGGTACAACTAATGACCATTTTTGTTTTAATTTACCTGATTGCATAAAATTTTCCTTAATTCATTTATGACTTTTTTTACTATTTAATAAACTATTTATTGACTTCCGTCAAGGAACATATTGAGTAGAAGAGCCAAAATGACAGACTCACTAATACAAACCAAACAGGATTAAATCATGTTTAGCTGGTTTTTAAAGTTAATTGGAATTGATGAAGACAAGCCTGCGGCTTCTGGAAATTCTTATTTGGATACAAGCGTACAAAGTAATTCAAATGATGCGGGTTCAACTAAAGCGCCTATTGTTGAAACTACAGCTGAGCCTGAAACTACTCCAGAACCTGAAGCTACGCCAGAACCTGAACCCACTCCAGAACCTGAAGCCACTCCAGAGCCTGAGCATACTCCAGAACTTGATTCTTCTCCTGAACCAGCACCCAAATCTCTATCTGATGAGTTTCCTGATTTAAAGAGCAATTACATTAAAGTATTAAATGAGGCTGGTTTTAC
>WTAX01000085.1 GCA_013139395.1 Gammaproteobacteria bacterium
ACAATTGCTTTGGTTTTTTTTGTGATAAGGGATTCAATAAGGTGTTCATCAATATTCCCATCTAATTTAATATCACAAAAAACAGGTTTTGCACCCACTGCAATGGCCATATTTGTAGTAGCCACAAAACTTATTGGTGTTGTGATAATCTCATCGTTTTTTACGATGCCTGAAATGCTATAGGCTGCTAGTAGGGCCGATGTGGCAGAGTTAAATGTGACAGCATATTGTGCGTTGATATACTGGCATAAAGCTTGTTCAAATTTTTCAACCTCTTTTCCCTGTGTTAGATTTGAACTTTTAAGAACTGATACAACTGCATCAATATCACTTTGATCGATGAGTTGAGTACTGTAAGGGATCATGATTCTTCTTGTTGTGCTTGTTTGATTTTATTTAGTAACTCTTCACTACTTAACCAGACTTGATTGTCTTTTGAATTATATTCAAATCCAGATCGTACAGGTTTGCCTTTTTCTCCGAGGTTGTTGGTGCTAAAATCCACACTATGTGAAAAAGTAATTGTAGGGCGTATGACAAAGTGATCGTCGAACTCTAATGTCAAATGTGAGTCGTCTTTAGGACACATTATCTCGTGAAGTTTTTCTCCTGGCCTTATTCCAATAATTTTTTGTCCTAATGTTGGTGCTAAGGCTTTGGCCATGTTGGTCATTTTCATGGAAGGAATTTTGGGGATAAAAATTTCTCCGCCTTTCATGCGTTCAAAGTTTTTAAGTACAAAATTGACACCTTCTTGTAAGGTGATCCAAAATCGTGTCATTTCAGCTTCAGTAATAGGTAATTCTGTCTCACCTTCAGAAATTAATTTTTTAAAAAAAGGAATGACGGAACCACGAGAACCCATAACATTTCCGTAACGAACAACAGAAAAACGTATATCTTGTCCACCAGTGATGTTGTTAGCTGCAACAAAAAGCTTATCAGAGGCTAATTTAGATGCACCATAAAGATTGATTGGATTTGCTGCTTTATCCGTTGATAATGCTACTACACGTTTGACCTGACACCTAAGTGCTGCATCAATAACATTTTGTGCACCATTGATATTGGTTTTTATGCATTCCATTGGATTATATTCTGCAATAGGCACATGTTTCAATGCTGCAGCATGAACAACATAATCAACACCATTCATTGCTTTTTCAAGACGATGAAAGTCACGAATATCACCTATAAAATACCGCATACATGGATCATTATAGTGTTGTGCCATTTCATATTGTTTCAGTTCATCACGAGAAAAAATAATAATTTTGTTAGGCTTGTAGCGTTGTAGAATAGTACGAACAAATTGCTTACCAAAGCTGCCAGTACCTCCAGTAATGAGTATATTCTTGTTGTTTAGCATTATTTAACAGCCTGTATCAATGGAAAGTATTTGGTTAAAATAACTAATTTTATTTTATCTTTGGGACAGATTCCAGCTTTTTCAGATGAGATTTAGCAATCTGATTTTCTGGCTCCAGTTCTAGAATATGATTGTAAATGAATTGAGCCCCATCTAAAATATCTTGTGATTCGTATAAGAGCCCAACTTTTAGAAGAATTGTAATATCCGAGTTATTATAGTCTAAATAAGTAGTAAATGTATCTAAGGCATCTTTATAATTTTTTGTTATAAGATAAAGTTCAGCTAATTGAGGTAAATATTCTGGCGATATGTCTGATAATATTTGTAAAACATCATGGGTAGAGTTAAATTCTTGCCTGTCAAGAGTGATCATGGCTAATCTTTTTAATGCACTTTCAGTCGTTTTTGGGCCATCAGACAAACCATATTCTTCTATTGCTTTATCCGTTTTGTTTTCAAGTTCATAATTATACCCTTGTGCTAAGTGAAAGAATTCTTCTTTTTCAGGAATTTTTTGATCAATCAATTGCAGACTTTCAATAACTTTCTTTATTGCAGTAATGTCTTTCAGAATAAAAAGGTTGTATAGTTTTGCTTCTAAACCCTCAAATCTTGTGATATTTATTTTAGGTTGATCAGGTGGCTCATGAGATAACCACGAGTGATATATTTTTCTATGAGCTTGTTTTATGGCTTTAACTGTTTTTCCAAATATATCTAGCATTGGAATTGAGTCATCTAAATCTAAAAGTTCAATGCTATCTGCTATATTAAAAAGAGCTGGATTCCTTCTTTTTAAAATTATTAATCTTCTTGTTTGTAGATTTACACCATTTTGAAACATGACTAAAAAAAATGAAATTATTTGTATTTTTTCTTCTTTTGTTTTACCTGGTTTAATATTATTACTGTAATAGTTGGTTATAATATTTTTTACACCGGCAATAATTTCTTCTTTATTATTTGTACTGTCAAGTAAACTACTTTCTTCAAAAGAGCATAAGTGTCTGTTAATTATTTGTTCATCAACGTCTAATTGACCTTCTTCAAGCATCCTTGTTTCAGTTCGGTTTATGGCCGAAAATATATGTTTAGAAAATTTTTCAGCACCAAACTTTAATGCTTTATAATATGCATTGCCTGATTCTTCTATATCGTTGTTTGTCCACTCCATGTCTTTATCAGGTTTAAGAAAATATAAAAACTCTCTCATACCAAACTTTTTTGATAATGTTGAAAAATCAATCAAATCTTTATGGCTGAGTTCTTTTTCAAGCTTATCCATTTTTAGTTTAAAGTTATAATTTTTTGATGGGTCGTCACCTGTGAAGAATTTTTTATTGTATTCTAAACCTTTAGATGCTAGTTTTTTTATTTGTTTAATTTTTTGTTGTGCTTCTTTTAATTCTCTCAATACATTTTTGTAATGTGTAATCTTATATTCTGCTTGAGTGTTTTGATTAAATTGTTCTGTTAAAAATTTTGAAATAGAAATATGTTCTTCAGGTATGTGAATATCTGAAATTAAACTATATCGCACATCAATCATTTTAGCAGAATTTGGTGAAGGATTGATTAAGCTTCCTCCTGACTCTTTGGCCAATTTAGCTAAGTTTTCAATGCTTGATATGGCTTCAAAGTATGCTGGATTTGTCTCAGCCTTTTCACCTTTATTTGTTTTAACTGTTTGTCCCATAGTACTAACATTGGGGCCATCATTATGCTCACTGCTTCCTGATGCATGGGTATATCCCTCTGGGCTATAGCATAAATCAACACCAAAAAGAATTTGTTGCTTAATCTCTAATTGTATGGCTAATAAAATTGCTGTATTGGTAACTGTTGGTCCTGTGCCTGTAAAGTTATTAATGTTTAATTTTGTTTTCCAGGGAAAAATATTACCTAAAAACAAATTAATCCCCTGCCAGTTACCTAAAATTCTTGGTGATAAGTGATATTGATTGATTAACAGGCTTTCTTGCTCAAATTGAAGAACTTCCCTGCTAACTTCAAAATTAACAGGATGTGGATCTACTGAAACGAAAATATCAGGCTTAATTTTTGTTTGTAATAATCTTCTGGCTATTCTTGTTACAGCAATGACGAGGTAGTGTTCCTGATTTTTTTCAATCCAGCTAATATGCTCATCTAATGAAGGGCCACCAGCAAGTATGAGTGCAGACTTTCCTTTAAAATGATCCTTAATCGTAATAGCAGGTGTTTGATTTTCAGCCAGGTTTTCCAATTGTCTTTGTACAAAAACCATGCTGCCTAATTGTGATTGATATTGCCAGGTTAGATGATTAATATCATCTTCTATATTTTTCTTTAAGAATAAGTATTCATATAAATGGTAATATTGAGCAGCAAATGATTTGACCAGTTCGACATTATTGAGCCAAAAATAAGTATCCATGCCTATTTTTGCTGCTTCTTCTTTCCATTTATCTGCAGTGGTAACTACGATTCTTTTTTGATCTTCTAAGTCATACTGTGTTTTTGTAAGAGCTGTAATTTCTGGTAATTCAATAAAAAGGTAAGTACTTCCTTTTTTAGGGGGAGTCTTTAATAACTGTTTGACCATCAGGCCTGAGTCGGTTCCTGTAATAAGGTATAATGTATTTTCTTTTTCAAATTTATCTGCATATTCTTTGTGGAAATTGGCTTGATAACCTAGTTGCTCAAAAATTTTTCTATTGACTGAAAAAAGATACTTATCACCAAATTGATTTTCAATTAGTGTGCCCAATTGGGTATCATTATTTAATGTTATCAATGTTAGTACCTGATTATTGGTGAAGGTTTATTGACTCTTAATTTATTATGCTAATAACAAGCATAGATTATGCCACAACAAAATTAGAAAATATTATTTTTAAATAATGCCAGTTATTTTTTTTGAAAACAAGCGGATAGAATAAGTGTTTAGGTAAAATGATAGAAATTTTTAAAAAAATCAATTATTTTCTAAAGAAAAAAAATATCCAGACGCTAATATGTTCAAGAGGCGGTGAATATTCCAATTGAGAGTATATCCGCATAGTAAAATTCTCCACAATTCATTAACTGTTGTTATTAAAACAATACGGGATCAGTGGGGCTTATCACAGGAGTTGTCATCATGGCACAAGTAATTAATAGTAATATTCCATCTTTGAATGCGCAAAGTAACTTAAATCGTACTAATGCAGGTCTAAGTCAGGCATTAGAAAGATTATCTTCTGGTAAACGTATCAATAGTGCAAAAGATGATGCAGCAGGTATTGCTATTGCATCACGTTTTACTGCTCAGATTCGTGGTTATAATCAAGGTACCCGTAATGCGGCAGATGCCATTTCTCTGGCACAAACTGCTGAAGGGGCATATGACGAAATTTCAAATAACTTACAGCGTATTCGTGAATTGGCTGTTCAGTCAGCAAATGCAACTAATAGCTCTGCTGACCGTAGTGCATTGCAAGTTGAAGTCGCACAGCTTCAGGCTGAGATTAAACGTGTTTCTGAAACTGAATTTAACGGTATAGCGGTAATCGGTGCAGATGCTGGAAGCTTTAACTTCCAGGTCGGTGCAAATAATACCACTAATGATCAAATTAAAGTGACTACTAATGCAACATCAGGTTTAACTGGTTATGCTGCTGCAGTATCTACAGGGACTATTGGTACAGCTTCTGCTGCAGGAAGTATGATCGATAGTGTTGATTCATTGCTGGCTTCAGTAAACTCTGAAAGGGCGAATTTGGGTGCGGTCCAAAATCGTTTTGAATCAGTAATACGTAATGGTGAAAATACAGTAGAGAATCTATCTGCATCTCGCAGCCGTATTGAAGATGCTGATTTTGCAGCAGAAACAGCCAATTTGACCAAGTTCCAGATTCTGCAGCAGGCTGGTGTCTCTGTTCTGTCTCAGGCTAACGCTTTACCACAAAGTGTGCTAGGCTTACTCTAGGATAGATGGTAAAAAAGACTTATCCCTCATTCGATTTAACTTTTTGTTTTGAGAGTGAGGGATAAAACTTTTTAAGGAGTGAAATTATGGCAGATTTAAATATAAATGCTAAATTGCCGGGCCTGGATGCAATTAATGGCTTTGTACGTGAAAATCTGGTTAAACCTCTTCAAAATGGCCAAAAAACGGATGCTAAAGACGCTATTGGATTAGAAAAGCGGCAAGAGATTGCCTCTAAGCAAGCGCCGTCTGAGGTCATAAAGGATATGCCCAAGGAAGAACTGGATGAAACCATCACTCAGTTGAATGATTCTTTACAGAATGTTCAACGAAATCTTGAATTTAGTATTGATAAAGAGATTGGACAGATTGTTATCAATGTAAAAGACAGAAAAACGGATGAGATCATTCGGCAAATTCCATCAGAAGAGGTTCTGGAATTGGCCAAAAACTTGCATGCAGCAAGTGAAAGGTTCAATGAACGTATTAACTCACACTCTCAGTCGACTACTGAAGGGGTGTTTGTAAGAACCAGTGTATAAAATAACCTAGAGTGATATAAGTTGGAGAATAAATAATGGCAAGTCTATCTCTTGGGGGCGTCAATCTTGATGTACAGGGGCTTGTTTCTCAACTCATGGAGGTTGAGAGTACCCCTCTCTTTCGCCTTCAAGCAAAAGAAAATGAATATGAGTCACAACTCAGTGCCTTTGGACGTTTAAAAAGTGCATTGTCTGCATTTCAAACATCAATGAGTAATTTAAGCTCACTTGATAAATTTGAGACGTACAAGGTATCCACTTCAGAATCTGAAACTGATCAGAGTTTTACTGCTAGAGTTGATAGTGAAGCAGCTTCAGGAACTTTTTCTATTGAAGTACTCAATTTAGCAAGAGCCAATAAATTTGGTTCAACAACCGCTTTTACTGACACCACTAGTCCTATCGCGACTACTGCAAATTTAGATATTAGTGATGGTACCGACTCGCTATCCATTGATATTAATGGCAAGTCATTGTCTGAAATCAGGGATGCCATTAATACTGCAGCGTCGACGGATGGGGTCGGAGTTTCTGCTTCCATTATTAAACAAGGTGATAATGCCTATCAACTGGTTTTAACTGCTTCTGAAACAGGTGCAGCCAATCAAATTGCTGTGAGCTCTACTGGTGATGCAGTAACACAGCTTAATCTAACAGAAAAACAAACTGCTCTTGATGCCAGTGTTAAGATTGATAATGCTTATACAATAAGTAGTGCGACTAATTCAATTGATAATGCAATTTCAGGTATTTCTCTTGATTTACTAAAGACAAGTAGCTCTGCTGCTGACTTAAAAATTGAGAAAGATATTGATGGAGTAAAAGAATCCATGGGCAACTTTGTTAGTGCATTCAATACGCTTCATAGCACTATTAAGGCACTAAAAGAAAGTGGCTTAGAAGGTGATAGTTCTTTAAATAGTATCTTATCGAGTATTCGTAATGAATTTAATAGTAGTACCGGTTTAACGAGTTCATTTAATTTTCTGTCTGAAATAGGTATCACCAGTAATGCTAAAACAGGTGATTTGGAACTGGACAGCAGTAAATTAGATGATGCCATTTCTCTGGATTATGAAGCGATTTCACAGTTATTTGCTAATAATGATCAAGGTATTGCATTTCGATTAGAAGCTAGAATGGATGATTACCTTAGCTTCGATGGTTTGATAACAACACGTGAAGAAGGTTTAAGATCGAGGATTGATTATAATGAAGATGCGCAAGCAAGAATGGAATATCGTCTGGGGTTAATTGAAGCGCGTTATTTAAAGCAATTTAGTGCCTTAGATGCAATTATCTCACAGTCAAATGCCACCAGTTCTTATTTAACGCAGCAATTGGCTAATTTACCGGGTTTTTCTAGTAAATAGTCTTCAGAAAATTTAAAATCGGCCGATAACTGTTATAGGCGAGATGTTGTAAGCACTGTCAATTAACTTAGGTTTAAAAGTTTTTAAAGGATTTTTTATGAATTATGCGAATAATCATGCGGCAATGAATAAATATACTCAAGTGGGTAATCAAAGCACTGCTGCTTTTGCAAATCCTCATCGTTTAATTCAGATGTTGATGGAAGGTGCTCTGGAAAAAATATCTAAAGCAAAAGGTTTTTTAAAAAATGGAGATATTGCAAAAAAAGGAGAGCATATCTCCTGGGCAATTTCTATAATCGAAGGTTTACGAGTGAGTCTTGATCACACTCAGGGCGGGCAAATCTCAGAAAACCTCGAATCTTTATATGTTTATATGAATAGTCGTTTAACACAGGCGAATTTAAATAATTCGGTGGAAATGTTGGATGAAGTCTCTGCTTTATTGTTGGATATTAAATCAGGTTGGGATGCCATCCCTCAAGATATTATTGACCAGCATGCTAAGAGTGTAGCAGGTGCACAGCCCAAATCTTTAGCAAATGCTAAGATTTAATAGATGTTTATGAGACTGTAGTTATAAGAAAGTGGTTATAAGATCGCATGGGTGAAGATAAAGACTTTGAGTTAAAGCAGTTTCTGGTTATTAGCCAGAAAATGTTGGATTATGCCGAAAATAATGATTGGGAAAAATTACCTGATTTAGAAAGTGATCGAAAAAAAATAATGCAGTCTCTATTTGAGTCGCAAGATTCAGATAGCCACTCATCCTCTGGTACTATCAAAATAGAACAAACAATAAAAAATGTGCTATCAATTAACGAAAAAATTGAACAGCTTGCACAGCAGGAAAAAGTGGTAATTGGTCAGCAATTACAAGGTTTGAAAAAAAAGCAGAATGTTCATTCTGCTTATCTCCAGAATAAATAAAGCTGAATTTCTTCAGCCTTTTGTTTCGACAATGGGCACATTCAAGAAAATATCATAATCCAAATCTTTAATTGAACGCTGCAGGCCTTTTAATGAGCGTAAATTGATAAATAAAGGTTCAGTGATGTTCGCATTCACTAATGTTAAACCTTCCTTTTTCACACTGCTGTCGGCATCACTATCTTTAACAATAACCATCATGATTATTTCATCTGCACTTTGAGAGTTTAATAGCTCATAATCCTCATCAGGTAATGACACATTATAATAAAAGTTTGCCAGAGAAGGATCAAAGATTGAGTATGCGATATTGGGCTCTTCAACGGACTGCAGCCAGAAAACAACAGGATTCTCATTAGAATCATTGTCCTCTTTATGAAACAGTTTAAATTCTTTTAAATGAGTGTCACTCAACAATCCATTGGGGAAATGTAAAATAGTGTCCTGTTCAACTTCCTGTGAGCCAAAGCGAGTTGTTTCAATCTTCATCAGAAACCTTCATTTAATATAGTTATTATTGTTTTTTGACTTAATAATTGTTCTCCCCAAGTTAAGAATTCTAAGTTAAGAGTTCTAAGTTAAGAGATTGATAAATCAATATTTTATAAAAAAACTATTATTACTTATAACGTATAAACTGTCAAAATTCATAGTAGTTTTTTGCAATATAAAGTAAGTATGAATTGAAATCATGGTAAGTCGACTTAATTTAAGTGAAATGTAAAATTTGCACTTAAGTATATAAATGTGACGTTTTTTTGACTTATAACAAACTTTTGACTTTACATCTCCGAGAAATCCGCTATATTTTCATGTCAAAGGTAAAAAATTCCTATTTATAATATTTTTTATTGTATTTCTCCTTGTGTAAGGAGTAAAAGACAATAAATTGACAATTTTGAGGTTTTCAGTGGTTTCAGCTCAGCTTTCAAGACAAGAACAAATAACATTAAGTTCCTTTTTAGATGAGTCTTTTGTTGGTGAAAGTATTGTTATCAAACAAGTTAAAAAACTAATTACTCAAGTAGCTAAGAGTAATGCCAATGTTTTGATTCTAGGTGAATCGGGTACGGGTAAAGAAGTGGTTGCCAATTGCCTGCACCAACTTTCCAAACGAAATGATATGCCCTATGTGCCGGTGAATTGTGGAGCCATTCCAAAAGATTTATTAGAAAGTGAATTATTTGGACATGAAAAAGGAGCTTTCACCGGAGCTCTGACTCTGCGTAAAGGGCGCTTTGAAATGGCGCACGGCGGTAGTCTTTTTCTTGATGAAATTGGTGACATGCCGCTTGCTATGCAGGTAAAAATTCTACGTGTATTACAAGAAAGAATATTTGAGCGCGTGGGAGGTAATAAAAGCCTTCAAGCCAATGTTCGAGTAATTGCCGCCACTCACCGTGATCTGGAAGATGAAGTGAAGGCTGGTCACTTTAGAGAGGACTTGTTTTATCGTCTTAATGTCTTTCCCATAGAAATACCCCCACTGCGTGATAGAGTGGAAGACATCCCGCTATTATTTAGTGTGTTAAATAAACAGATGGAATACGATTCTGAAAGCTCAGTACAGTTAACACCCGAAGCAATGGCTTCAATAATGCAGCACCCGTGGCCGGGTAATGTTCGTGAACTGTCTAATCTTGTTGAGCGTCTGGGTATTATGTTTCCAGAAGAACCTGTGAGCTGGGATGATTTGCCTGAGAAATATCAGTATGATATTTCTCATCTTGATGAATTGCCGCAACTGGATAGTTTGCTGACAGTAAGTGATGTAGATAATTTTTTTGAGGAACAGGTCTCTGAAAAGCAAGAAACCCAGGAAACAAATATTCAGCAGGAAAACCTGGATTCTAAAATTGATACTCCTGATCTCAATTCAGTTGAACAATTGCCAGATGAAGGTTTTGACTTAAAAGATCATTTGGCTAATTTAGAATATTCTATAATTCAACAGGCATTAAAAGAATCAGATGGTGTGGTAGCACATGCGGCCAAACGTCTTAATATGCGTAGAACAACACTTGTTGAGAAAATGAAAAAATATGAGGTGATGTTTGGCGGGAGATAGGATGATTTTTAAGACCGTATCTGACAGTTAGCCACATAAAATGATTTCATTGTGAAATATCACCTAAATAGATATTAGCATCTGGAGTCATGTATCGGGTTATTATTTCAGGCAATCTCTTTGGTGAAAGTGTTAATTGAGTTAGATGATTAACATTCTTCCATTCTACTGCGACCTGGTGAGGATCAGGAATATCACCCATTTTAGGCTGATAAACTTCTTCAAGGTGACATAGAAAAGCAAATTCTATTTTATGGCTGATATCGTCATGATGTTTTTTAGAATTACGTTGATGTTCATAGACATTTAATAATTTGATGACAGATACTTTTGCTGCAACTTCTTCATAAACTTCTCTGATGACCGCTTGCTCTAATGTTTCACCTGACTCTTGAGTTCCACCAGGTAAAGTATAAATAATACTACCATCATCATATTTCTTTTTTAATAATAACACCTTGTCATTATCAATGATGATTGCTTTGGCTGAATTTTTTGAATGGATCATATTATTTCACTCTTTAGTTGTTCAGCGACATCAAATATTTTAGGTAACAATCTATCTGCAGTGGGTGTATTATCTAATCATTAGTTCAAGAATTATGTAGAAATTTTACTATACTTTCGTAGGAATATTCTATTTATTATTACAGTTAAGTAGTAGAAATCTGATACTAAAAAGCATGTGGCAATAATTGAGTTATTAATCGGGGAATTAAATGAACATTGACAAACAAGAAGCAAGAGAAATTACCACAATGGTTGAAGGTACCCTATTGCAATTTAAAGATGCAATGAAATTTCAAGAAGAACAAAATCTTCGAATTAGCCGCAGAACTTCTCATATGCTTCGTTATGGATTAGCCACAATAATTTTACTTTCTATCGGTGTTGTGTTTCTTACCTGGTCACAAAAAAATGATATGAGGAAAATGAACGGATATGTGGAAGGGATGACAAAAGATATCTCTGTCATGAGCAATGCGATAGTAAAAATGCAAACTAGTATGAGCACAATAGAAGGTGGAATTAATAAGGTTGCTACTCATACTCTGTCTATTAGCAGTTCAATCACCCAAAAGGAAAACTTAGTAGAAACACTATCGGATATCGCTGACACAGTCAAACTTATGCAAAGTGATGCTCATGGCTTAGGTGAAAGTATGGGGAATGTGAATTATAATCTCAGCACTATAAATAAACATATGAAAAGCCTTAACAGGAAGCTTGCTGCTATGGGGCAAGATGTAAATCGTATGCCTTCACCGACAAGGATGTTTCCATTCTAGCAGCCACAACTCAAGCCTGGCTTAGAAAGCAGAATTTTCGTCCAAAATAACGAATATTAGAATTTTTTTTCAATATTTAGTCTATACTTAATAAGGTTAACAAAAACAGATAAAGCAGGATGTCAAAGAAACGCTAATTTAGTCATAAATTCTTGTTTGTATAACTTTGATATAAAGCTTAAAAATATAGTTAAATAAATACTGGAGAGTATAAGATGAAAAAATTAATTATTGCAGCTGCAATTGCAACTTCTGCTGTTTCTATGTCTGCTAATGCATTTTGGGATGATGGCAACAGCAACACTAACTGGAATGGCGGCGGCTATAACAACATGAATAACAATGCTTATAGCAATGGCTATGCTAATGGCTGGGGCGATGGTTCTGGTGATGCTGATATGGATGGTGATTTCGAGGTTACTATCAAAGGTCGCGGCCGTGGCCGTGGTAAAGGTAATACTCGTGGTTCTGCTTCTGGTCGTGGTTATGGAAGTGGCTATAACAACTGGGACAATCGCTTCCAGGGGTATGGTGATCAGCGTTATGACAATAATAACCGTGGCTACGGTGGTGGCTATGCTCCATATGGTTATGGTCGTCCAGCACCAGTCGCTCCTCGAGTAGCTCCAGCGCCATTAGCTCCAAACCCACAAACAAAAGCTCGGTTTGAAGCGCATCAAAAACGTATGCAGGAAATGCAAAAGCAGCAGCAAGCTCAAATGAATGCAGCTCGTAAAGCATACGAAGAAAGAATGCAGAAATGGGCTGCCCAGGCTCCGGCACCAGCTGCGCCTGCACCCGCTCCAGCTGCTAAATAATCAATTGAGTAGTCACGACTTTTAAAAGCAATCTATCTGGGGTGGGTGTTAACAGCCTATCCCTTTTTAGAGAATTATCC
>WTAX01000292.1 GCA_013139395.1 Gammaproteobacteria bacterium
ATCGATAAAGATAAAACCCAAACCAAATAATAGAGCCTGAATAGTTGAAACGCCGATAACCCCCATTGCTACAGAACGAATTGTTGTGGTCGAAAGTTTGTGTAGGGTACCGCCTTTTTTGTGTCCAGCCAGACGATTAATAATTTTTAACATGCTCTCGCTGCCTGACTTGCCATAGGCCAGCATAATCCCGGCAACTACCATGGAAAACAAGAATTGAAACAAACCACCAGCCATACCGGCAGCAAATCCCAAAGCTGATTTAGCAAAGCCTTCAAGTTGCGGCCGTAGTTTTTTTAATAAAGCAGGCAGGTTTTTTGCTGCCTGTCCCCAAAATTCATAGAGTTTCTTTCCGACAACAGGCCACTGTGCAACGCTTGGTGCTGGTTCTTTTATTGTTATTGAGTCATTTTTAAAATCAGTATGAACTTCCTGAACAAAATCAACCATAGAACTACTTAACATTACTGTTGGAATACCAAGAAAAAGTATCCCTGATAACACTAAGATGGTTGCCGCTCGACCTTGTTTTCCCCCTAGCCTATTGGCAAGTTTTTGGTGCAGAGGAAATAAGGTCACAGCAAGAATTAAAGCCCACAACATCAAACCCATAAATGGGCTGAACACTTTCATGCTCATAAAAACTAAAAATCCAACTAGCGCCATACGAATTAAAATATCAGTGAGATCTTTTTTGATCATTTCTCTGATCTGTATTTTTTCCATTTCCATTTTCATTTCCATTTAAAGTGGTTATCTGTGTCTATTAAAGATTGGCGCCTAATTGATGCAATAATTTCTGGTATTCAGGATTTTGACGCAACATGTCTTTTGCCAATTCAATCAACTTATCTGCCTGTTCTTTTTCCAGTGAAAAACTGGTGGGCACTCGATTGAAAAAGATTCGATCTTTCGGATTTTGTATATCAGTCGCATCCAGATCAATAAAATACGGTGTAATTGGGTTCTCTTTAGTAGAAAGTTTATTGGCCCATTTCATTAGCTGTTCTTTCAGCAATGTGTTAGTTTCTGTATTGTAGAGCTGCAGTTGAATATCAGTGACAGCAGACAATGTATCACCTATTGAAGGTAGCATTTTACTTTTTCCAATCTCTGTTTCACTTGTGGTTGAAGCATCAACAACGATAACAACTAACCGTTTAGGCGGTTTCTGATTTTTAAATGTTTTGTCATATACCTTTTGTGCGCCACCTGAGAGGCTCACCGTTTTTAGAATAGTCCGTAAGCCCAGGTTATCCGTCACCCCACCATCCAGCAGAGTGACATAGGGTGGGTTATCATTATCCAGATAAAAGTTTAATGCGCTGACTGATTCTTTTAAACGTTGATCACTCTCTTGCTCTGACTTTTTCTCAGCCTTACTTAACCAATCGGGCTTCTCATAATGACAGTTTCCATGCCGCTCTAATAATATGGGTGGGAATAATATCGGCACAGCAGAAGAAGCTGCCACAGCTCTGGCAACCTTAAACTGAGACAGATCGGAACACAGAAAATCAAATTGGCCTTGCACAAATATGAACTGGCTTCGCGAATTCAAATCGGAGGAATTAATGAGTATAAAAGGTCCTCCTGATTTTTGAAAATCGGCAAAAGTTTTGCCTCGAAATATATGTTTATCATAGTAATCAACGGCAATTTCTGTTCGACTGGTTGTTGAAAACATTCGACCAATCAGATCAAAAAAACCCAGCACAAGACTACTCAAATCACCTTGAACATCTTTGTATAAAAAAACATCTTTAAAATCATCAAAGATTTGATCGCCAAACAGGCCATAATAGGCTGAGGTAAAACTACCACCAGAAACAGAACTAATACGATCCACTTCATCAAGCAGACGTACATCCTTTCCGTTCAATTGATAACGAGTATCTCTGAGTTCTTCTAACACACCATATGATAAAGCCGCAGCCCGGGTTCCACCACCAGAAAAAGCCAGCAAGAACAGAGTATCTCCCGCAGGGTGCTGTTGAGAATAATTACTGACAGTGTATCTTTGCTGTCCACGGGGCAATTGCGATACAGACTCGTTTTCTATTTTGCCAATTGACGAACAGCCGTTTAGCAAAACCATAATAAGAACAGAAAAAATTTTAACTTTATTCATAATAAACCTGACTTGTTAGAGTAATTTGCTTTTCGTTCCAAATAAGTAAGCTAATAATTAAACTGACACCAACAATTTTAAGAAAAAAATAACCGTGTTGATTCCTTAATTTTTTAAAAAAATTAGTGGCAACTTTGCCAATTTTGGATTATCCAATGATAATGATATTGCCAAAAAACAGGTTCAATTGCTAGTTGATCATGCACGTATTACTCAAGTCATCAGTAATTTAATATCCAATGCCGTCAAATATTCACATAAAGAAGGTAATATTAACATTGAATTAGCTCATAAACTCATGGACAACGATACCCCAAAAGATAAATTAATAAACACCTCACCTGATGCACTACAATTCAGCATTGAAGACAATGGTATCGGCATACCTGAGAACGAACTCGCTAATGTGTTCAATAAGTTTATCCAAAGCAGTAAAACTAAAACCAATACAGGGAGTTCGGGATTAGGCTTAGCCATCTGTCAGGAAATTATAGCCGCTCACCAGGGGAAGATCTGGGCTGAACATAAAAGTTCAGGGGGGTCCATTTTTCTTTTTAAATTACCCTTAAATACATCTTCAATAGTTTGATTTAATAATAAATCCACATTAAATATTTAACAATCAGCGTCTATAAGGCTCAATTTATCTTTCAATTTCCCTATGAGTCATCTATAATTTGCTCGTTTATTAACCAAATCAAATAATAATAATAGACTCAAAACAGGGGTTCTCCATTGAGTATTAGTAAGCTTTTTCAACAAGAATTACGTCAGCATTATCTGTTCCGTCGCTTACCCGATGATGCATTCAACAATATTCTTACACAGTCAAACCTGACCTCATTAAAAAGAAATGAAATGCTATTTGAGCAGGGTGATGATGCCAGTCGCTTTTTTCTAGTGCGCAGCGGTCAGATAATGTTATTTCAAACCTCACCTGAAGGTAATGAAAAAGTGGTCGATATCATTGGCCCTGGACAAACTTTTGCTGAAGCTGTGATGTTTATGGAAGGGAACCGCTATCCGGTTAATGCCAGAGCAACGGGTAATACAGAGTTATTTTATTTTGACAACAAAGCATTTATTGAACAATTGCATAAATCTAATGCGCTGTGTTTTGTCATGATGGCAGATATGAGCACTCGTCTGAAAGGACTATTAACAGAAATTAGTGAATTAACGATTTATAATGCTAAACATCGCTTAATTAGTTATTTGCTGGGCCATATCAATGATCTGCAAGAACAACCAACGGTAAAACTAACCGCCACTAAATCAATGATTGCCTCAAGGCTTTCTATTACCCCGGAAACTTTTTCACGAATTATGTCTAAGCTGAAAAAGGAAGGTTTGATTAGCATTGAAGATGAAACGATCACTCTCGTTCAGCCAGACAAACTAAAAGAAATCATTGGCGAATCATTTTCAAAAAGCAAATCACGCTGCATGTAATTATAAAGTAAATTTACTAACCAATAGATTCATTTTATTAACTAATTCTTCTACTTCATGACCTGAGTGACTAATTGCCTCTGAGCCACTCACAATGCCTTGTGCAACAGTATTTATCGTGGCAATACTATCATTAATCTCTTCTGTCAGCTGATTTTGCTCTGTTGATAAAGAGGCTATATTCATATTCATAGTCGCTAATTTCGCTACAGATGCAGATATTGTTGCTAATGATTGACCCGCCTCAGATGCTTGAGAAACACTTTTATCTGCTTCTTCTTTACCCTGCCCCATCACATGCACGGCATGATTAGACGCACTTTGAAGTCGCTCAATCATTTGTTCAATTTCCTTAGTGGACTCCTGAGTTCGACTGGCAAGCGTACGCACTTCATCTGCAACAACAGCAAAGCCTCGTCCTTGTTCACCAGCTCGAGCAGCCTCGATTGCAGCATTTAGTGCCAATAAATTAGTTTGTTCGGCAATTCCCTTAATCACATCAATCACTGTACCAATATTTTCACTGTCTTTAGCCAGTTTTTCCAAGGCATCAGAGGTACTGCTTACATTACTTGCTAAACTACGAATTGAGCTTATCGTTGATGCCACTTCCTGATGACCATTTTTTGTCTCATCAGTGGCGCTGACTACGGCACTTGAAGCCTCGTTTGCGTTATTTGTCATTTCCTGAACTTTATCTGACATATCTCGAATAGAATTGGCAACATTCTCCATTTGCTGCTTTTGCTGCTCAATTTTTTGTTGTGTTTCATTGGTAATTGAATTCATTGACGAACTGGTAGAAGACAGCCGATTACTGACAGCCATAATTTCACTAATCACATTATGAAGATTGTCAGTCATATGATTAAAGCTCTGAGCAATATCACCCACCATATCAAAGCTGGTGATTGTGAGCCTTTCTGATAAGTCATTATTGCTGATTTTTTCTGATGTATCAGAAATACATTGTAAACGCTTCAACAAAACAATTTTTAACAGCCAGTAATTAGCTAAACCGATAGTCACACCAGCAACAACACAGGAAAGGGAAAACCAAAAATGCATACCCTCTTTCCACTCAACAAACAGGCTTGCCCAGAGCGGGAACACCATACCTAAGAGCATACCAAAAGCAATAAACGCTAAAAATAAATTTTTTAATATACTGGGTTTTCCAAATGAGAAGGATGCAGCCATATTACTCCCCTGGTTTATGCGCCTCTATTATTTATAAACAACACTAATTAGTATTTCGGCAGAATTCATAAATACTTAATACACTTATAAAAAACTATAGTCGATTTTAAAAAAATCACCTGAATTTAACTAAACAACAAGGGTTTAATTGGTATATTTTTTGCATGTTTATTATATATTATTTAATATTAGCTATGCTAAATCATTGATATCAGTACCAAAGGATAAAAAAATGACACCTAAAACAAGACAACCCAATCAGTACTATATCAATTATCCATTATTAGCCTGGGGACTGGTGTTAATATCACTATTCTATACAAACACCCTGTTTGCCAGTGAATATCACTCTCATGAACAAATTCGTAATGCTGCCGTAGAATTTGTCCGTTCTCAAATTCCTGAAGATGTCACTATTAAAGAAATTAAAGCTGGAAAAATTGATTACAGAGTACGTTTTAAGCAATGTTCTCAGTCACTTGAAGTCAATTCAACAACGAAAAAGCACATTGCTAAAAGCTGGACTATTAGTATTCGTTGTTCTGATATGCCCACCTGGAGCATTTATATTCCGGTTAAAAGCAAACTCAGCAGAAAGATGCTGGTCAGTAATACCACCATTACTCGAGGAGAAATGCTCACAAGCCAAAATGTCCAGCTTATAGAACGAGAAATCCGTAATCAAAATTATAATCATTTTTCAGATATAGCCAATGTAACAGGCCGCGAAGCACGTAGAACCATTCGTCCCGATCGAGTCATTAGCAGCTCTATGCTTCAAGAAGCCTTAATGGTTCATAAAAAAGAAACGGTGTTAATTTATGTAAAAAATCACAAACTACAAATTAGCATGAAAGGCACTGCACTTAAAAATGGGCGTTACAATGAAATGATAAAAGTACGCAATAACAGTTCAAAAAAAGTAATTGACGCCGTGGTAGTTGACAGAGGTATAGTCGCTGTTAATTTTTAAATAAATGTAACTACTCAGCGTATTCATCTTTTACCCAACTTCGTCGTTATTTTTGTACTCAAATGGTCACGTATTTGTATATGCTCACATTTTCCGTGCAAAAATGCCTAGAATTTGGGCAAAATCTAAACACGCTGAGTAGTTACAAATAAATAATGAAAAAGACTAAAGTTCCCCTGAAAATAGCCGATAATATAGCCAAACGGGAGAGCATAATATAATGCCAATTAATATTAGTAATTCAACAAATAATACATCACAAACTAACAGAACAAATGAACAAAAGCATGTAAGAATTGTTCAAACAACTTCTGAAGGTAGAACTGAGCAATCAGACAAAGCGACGCTTAAACAAGATTCCGTCAATTTGACCGATTCTGCTCTGCGTATAAAAGCATTGGAAGAGCAGATTTCACGCCTGCCAATTATTGACACGCAAAAAGTTGAACAAGTTAGAAGTTCACTTAGTGATGGTACATTTGAGTTTAACTCAGAACGAATCGCAGAAAAAATGATTAATTATGAAAAAGAGTTAGCCTAAAGCCACTCTAAATTATCACCTTTTTCTGTAGCAATCAGACAGGATTAAAAAATGAACCCGTTTATTTCAACTCCAGTAGTAACACAGGAAGAGCCTTCAGCTTATAAAGAGCCTTCAGCATATAAAGAGCCTTCAGCCCAATATGAAGCCCATTCAGCTCAACAACAAAAGTCTTTATCCGAAAATATCCTAAGCACTATTTTAGAACAGGAACAACTCTGTCTGGATCAAGTAATTCAGTTGCTAAAAACAGAAAATATGGCCATTGTTGAACGAGACGTCAATTCTATGGACCATTTATTAGACAAAAAACTCCCCCTGCTCAGCAAATTAGAACAACTCGATATACAACGCCAGCATTTTTATGAGCAACAGACTGGATTCTCATACCACAATACCGCTTTTTCTCATTTTATTGAGCAGCAATGTTCAGAATCCGTTCGAACTCTCTGGCAGGCGGTTAAAGAAAAATTACCTGAATGCAAAACCCAAAATGAACTCAATGGACGAATAATTAACATCAAAAAAAATAATACAGAACAAATTCTGCAGATATTATTAGGTCGTCCTGCGAATAACAGCCCAACTTATAGTCATTTGGGGCAAACTAATATGCAAAAACGAAGTGCCCTATACACTGCGGTTTAATATCATAAAGGGGCGGCACATTGCGGTTATCTAATCTCTTTTCTTTTTTTGAACTTTTTTCTTTTATAAAGGGTGGGAAAAAAAAGAAAAAATCAGTACAGCGCAATATTCTTGATACCGATGAAGCCATCGCACGCCTGCTAAAACAACTGCGACAACACCTGGTTATTATTACAGCAAAATTTCCTTCTGATTCAGAAACCTACAACACCGCTATTATTAAAATCGACTACCAGAATAAATTATTTTATCTCGATGAACTTATCCCTCAAATAGGCAATGAGCAGATTAAAAACCTAAAAAAAGTGCTTCTAAGAACACGTCTGGATGGTGCAATATTAACAGCAGAGTGTTTATTAAAAGAAACCGGTGAAGAAAAAGGTTTACCTCATTATATTATGCACTTTCCCGCCCTGATAAAATCAATACAGCGTCGAGACAGTTATCGGATCAGTATTCCATTAAGCAAACGTTATCAAGTCAATATGCAAACTGAATCAGGACTTTTTATTGCCGGATTTCTCAATAATATTTCTTTTAACGGCCTGGCCATCCGCCTTGAACCCAAGCAAAATTTTGAATTAAATATTGGCGAAGATATCCCCTTTTTAACCCTGCACCTGCATGAAACAATCACCTGTGAAATGGAAATCAAACGTATTTCTAACACCATGGGTTACACCATAATCTCTGGTCATTTCGAAGAGATTTCACCTTCACATCAACACTCAATTCAAAAATTTATCTCTCGTCTTGATCGACAAAAAAGAAAACAAAACAAAGGTCAAACATAACTTCTCAGCCTATTGTTAACAAAAAGTCTGTGCTTACTTATTTTTATGGCTTTGACTTCTTGTTACGAGAGTCGCTACGCTTGGCATGCCCTTTGGGTACAACCAATCAAATTTTGTCCACAAATATTAGCCCTTAATACACAAGTACAATCATTCACAAAATCTATTGCTCTCTCCTGTTTTATGATATATTACTCCCCATTAGCCCCCGTAGCTCAGCTGGATAGAGCGACCCCCTCCTAAGGGGTAGGCCGGACGTTCGAATCGTCTCGGGGGCACCATAACTCATTAAAATACAAGAAATTTCTGTTATTTACACCTAAATATTACAGAAGACTCTCTATTATATATAGAAACAGTCACCCATATTATATAAACCAGATTACACGAACCAGGGTACAAAAAAGCAAATGACAGTTAAAAAATTTATCACTAATCCATCAGCAATTAGCTTGATGCCATTCATGCTGTTCTTTTTAGTCACACTGACTGGCTGTTCACCACACCCGGGTGCAGGCAATTGGAAAGCAGAGGGTAGTAATCCACTCAATGTATCTCGTATCAACATCATTTATGAAGGTACTGCCGATTTTTATGTTGATGGTAAAGAAGACGCTATTCGTCGCTGTTTTTGGTCCGCTGTCGCTGAGAATACCATGCAGTTACAATGTGTTTATGCAGACGATACTGACAAAAAAGTAAGTTATCAATTTATTGTCACAGAAAAAGGCCATGCAGACTTACTTCTGGATGATAAAGTAATCGGTCGGTTTTTAGCACAAGCACCTGAGCCGGCACCAGAAAAAAAGAAATAAATTAGCAACTACTCAGCGTATTATTTACAAAAATTAAACCATTAGTATCATTTTTAACCAGAGATTTTTCTATGAACAAGCATTTACTTTTTAGCCTTATTACCTTTATTTCAATCGCTTTCTTTTTTGCCAGTAATGCTGAAGCAAAACGCTTTGGCGGCGGTTCTTCATTCGGCAGTAAAAAATCATATAGCTCACCATTTAAACAAAGCACCCGGCAAAAATCTTTTTCTCAACAAAAAGCATCTGCCACTAACCTGCAACGCAAACAACAAATGAGTAAGCGAGGTGGTCTCATGGGTCTGTTAGGCGGTCTGGCACTTGGCGGCCTGCTTGGCGCTTTATTTTTTGGTGGTGCTTTTGAAAACTTTAACTTCTTTGACTTTCTAATCATTGGCGGCATTATCTGGGGCTTCATGTGGTTTATGAAACGCAAAGCCCTCACAGCTCAAGCTCAAACTGCTGGTGCTGGTGGTTTTAATACTGATATGGGAAATAGTCCTTCACAAGTCCATACAAACGATAACCCAAATCAGTTTAAACTCAAATCAGACAATCAGGATGCTACATTTTCTGACAATTTTTCAGCAGATAACAACAATTCTACTCACATAAAAAATAGTAACAAAGATGCCAGTTTTGCTGATAGCTTCGGTATGAATTATGGGCAAAACAATGGTGAGTCTCAATCTAATCAACCAACGGCTTCTGAACATGACGTTATTTTACCAGGCTGGTTCAATCAGGAAGAATTTCTCACTGGTGCACGTTCTGCCTATAACCAGTTACAATACGCCTGGGATAATGGTGATCTGAAAGCAATAAAAGGATTAACTACAGACAATGTTTATAGTGAAATTGCACACCAATTATCACAAGAACCTCCACAGGGTGAGACTCGTATTCTGCAATTAAATGCACAGCTTATTGATTTCAATGAATTAGATGATCATTGTGAAGCCTCAGTATTATTTGATGCCCTATTAGATGAGGAGGCCGCCAGTACACAGGGTCGTGCCAGTCAGGTACGAGAACTATGGCACTTTGTTCGTGGTAATAATAGCACTGCACCAACCTGGTACTTAGATGGTCTGCAACAACTAGAATAATGCCGATAATTAACACAGGGCTTTTATGAGTCTTGTGTTAATAATGTGACAATATTACTATTGTTCAATAGCAATTCTAAATTATTCACAAAGTCATTTGTTTGTTTCAAAAACCTGTGCTAGGTTATTCAATATGAATCGATTTTTCCCGACACTCCTCATATTGATCATTTCTTTTGCCCTATTGGCAGAATGGCTCAGCGCAACTCAAAATACTATCCTATATTCTGAAAAAAAATTAGCTGATGTCAAAGAACAATATGGTGAAGAAGTATCTGAGCGTCTGGTAAACTGGAAAAAATTTATCGCCACTAATTTAGATAAATCTGAAACGGAAAAGTTACATTTAACCAACGATTTTTTTAATCAGCAATTACTCTGGATCACCGATAGTAAATTATGGAAACAAAAAGATTATTGGGCTACACCACTTGAAACCTTAATAAAAAGTGCTGGTGATTGTGAAGATTTTACAATCATAAAGTATTTTACTCTCATCTCATTAGGTGTACCGATTGAGCACCTGAAATTAACCTATGTTAAAGCATTAAAATACAATCAGGCTCACATGGTTTTAACCTATAGTAAAAACAAACGTTCAGTGCCTCTGGTATTAGATAATATTAATAAAAAAATTCTGCCTGCATCCAAACGTACTGATCTAAAACCCGTTTATAGTTTTAATGGTGAAGGTATGTGGATACAAAAGCAACAGAAATTAGGAAAAAGAGTAGGTAGTAGCTCTAGAATACGCTTATGGACTGATCTCACTAGTCGAATGAAAAAAGAACTGTTATAAAAGGAAAACTTTTTAATGACATTGTTTAAACAAATTTTAATTATGATCGTTGTTATTTTTATAACACTCTTTATCAGTACTTTTTTTGTCAGTACGGAAAATATTCGTGATTATCAAAATGAACAGTTATCATCCCATGCTCAGGATGCTGCAACATCATTGGGTATTGCCCTCAGCGCAGAAATTAACGAAAGTGATATTGCCTCATTAGAAGCTTATACAAATGCCATGTTTGATAGTGGATATTATCAGCAGATTATTATCAAAGATATCGATAATAAAATTCTTTTTGAAAAAAATCGCCCTCTGATCATTGAAAATGTACCGGCCTGGTTTGTCACTTTATTTCCATTAGATACACCATTTCAAGAGGCTACAGTTGAAAGCGGCTGGCAAACCGTGGGTACAATTCATATCCAGAGTTATCCTGGTTTTGCTTATGAAAAATTATGGAAAAACACGCTAAATACCTTACAAACCTATATTATCGTTATGTTTGTTATTTTATTATTGACTGCTTTTTTTCTAAATATTTTATTAAAGCCTCTATTCGCAATTCGACAACAAGCTAATGCTATTTGTAATCATGAATTTCCCATTATTAATATAAAACCTAAAACCATTGAATTTTTACAAGTGGTCACTGCCTTAAACAAAATGTCAGATAAACTCAAAAGTATTTTTTCCGAGCAGGCAAAAATGACAGAAGATTTGCAAAAACAGGCCTTTCAGGATGAAGTGACAGGCTTATCCAATCGTTCTATTTTTATTAAACAACTGAAATATTTTTGCCTGTCGGAAAATAATGACAGTCAGGGTTGTCTGGTCATTATGCAAATCAATGATTTAGTTCTGATAAACAAACAATATGGGCATTTAAAAGGAAATGATCTATTAATCAAGGTGGCAGAATTACTAAACAATGAAGCGGATAAATATCCTAACTCATTAATAGCCCGTTTATCTGGCAGTGAATTTGTTTTACTCATAAAATCCATCACTCCCGAGTTGATTGATATTTTAGGTATGCATTTGCAAAATAAGCTCCGGCATATTGCACAAACTCTTCAATTTGACAATGACGATATAGCTCATATTGGTATGGTAACAACTCATACACATCATGATATGGGTAAGTTGTTATCTAAGGCAGATATGGCTTTACGCCTCGCTCAGCAAAAAGGCATTAATGCCTACCACTTGTATAACAGCGCTCAAAATAATCATATACAAACTCATGGTTCCGAAGAATGGAATAAAATCATCATAGAAGCCATTGAAAAAGACTGGTTTCAGTTATATTTTCAAAAAACAGTTAATGCTGACAATAAGACCTCTTTTCAGGAAATATTACTCAGGCTTAATTATAAGACTCAGCTCATTTCAGCAGGGGTATTTATTCCAATGGCTGAACATCTACAGATCACCCGCTTTATTGATCGCTGGGTAATAAATACAATATTAACAAAAATTCAAGCTGGAACAGATAGTATTTATTGCATTAATTTATCAAGAGATACACTACAAGATCCAGCCTTTCCTATTTGGTTAAAAGAGCAAATCAGTCAATTAACAACAAAACATCAAAGTCAAATTGTCATTGAAGTACCTGAATATAATATCATCAGAGAATTAGCTGAGTATAAAAATCTACTGATGATTATGGAACCCTTTGCTTGTCAGTTTTCTATAGACCATTTTGGAATTGGCTTTGCTTCTATGGCCTATTTACGTGATATCAAGATTGATTTTATTAAAGTTCATGGTAGTTATGCCGCAAACATTCAGGATAATAATGATATTATCAATTACATGAGACAAATTATTAATACCGCTCACAATCTTGATATTAAAATTATTGCTGAAGGTATTGAAGAAGAAAAAGATCTGAAAATTTTACAGGCAATGAAACTGGATTATTATCAGGGTTACTTTATCGGCAAGCCTGAACCTGAAGAGCATGTCGATTAAAGCAGGAATTGACAGCAGAACGAGCTGAAGCTATTTAAGCCAGGGATTGAACAGTTATAAAATCAGAACATATTTTAGAAAAAGGCTTATCATCTTTATGAAAGATTATACTTTTCCATTAAGGTACTCTCATTTATTTCTGCTGAGTACTGTGCTCTTTGTGGTGTTAATATTGAGTCAGCTTTTTGTTGCCAATATGCTTGCAAGGCAGCTAATTATCGAGCGTGCTCAAATAGACCTGCATTATCTGGAGACAGGCGATACCCCATTTTTCTGGTCGTTTGACAGTTTGATTGATATT
>WTAX01000527.1 GCA_013139395.1 Gammaproteobacteria bacterium
TCCTAAAGCACCAAACATGATTATAGTCGAAATCATGCAGATTATAACAGAAACCTGTGCGACTTCTGATGCCTGTTTTGTGTTCTCAGAATTTTTATGTGAAAAAAAGGTAAAAATACTATAGTCAATTCCCAGACCAACCACCAGCAATAAGGTGACTAAATGAAAAATTGACAGGCTATAGCCCATTAATAATAAACTGGCTATGGTTAAAATAACCGAGCCGGTAAAGGGCAAGGCTAATGGAATGAGGGCAGAAGGTTTTTTGCTGCTGATTAATAATACTGCAAGGATCAAAATAAGACCTGAGAAAAACCATACCAGGGCATCATTTCTATAGCCTGCCAACATTTCTTCGGATTGAGTTTTCAAATCCAGTAATTTGAGCTTATTATTTACTGTTTTTAATGAATTTAAGCTTAACTTATCAGTTTTTACTCCCTGTAAGGGAATAATCGCTGTCCATAAAGAAGAGGGTTCCTGTTGAAAAAGTAAGGTTTTTATTTTGTCACTTATGGGATTGCTTGAAGCATCACTTAGCAGCGCTTCAGCTGATAAAACGGGCAGGCTTTTACTTTTTTTAATGTCATTAATAAATGGACTAAAGGCAGAACTCTGCAGTTCAGTTTTGTCTAATACTTGTTCCAGTGTTTTTTGTAGTTCATGTGCTTCTGGTAATTTTTGCTGCTGAGTTTTCTGATATTTGATGCTGGGAAGATAACTTGCCGCCATATCATAACCGGAAATTAAGCCTTGTTTTTTTAAAGCATTTAATTGCGGGATTAACTGCTCAGATTGCTGTAGCAGTATTTCAGGTTTTTCATTCTGCAATATAAAGGTATAACGCAACTCAGGTAAACCCATTGCTTTGCGTAATTCAAAATCCTGCTGTTTTTGCCATTGAGGTACAGGGCTTAAAGCGGATAAATCTTTTTCCCATAATGCTCCCTGATGAAAATAGATAGTGATTAATGCAAGCAGCGGTAATGCAATCGGTAATAAGTGAAAAAAATTCGGTAGTGGATACTGTAGAAGTTTTACCAGGAACTGGAAACTAGTAGAAGGCGATTTCGTTTCAGGCTGTTTTCTGAAAATAGGGAGCTTTATAGGAAGCGTTACAGGAAATAAGGGAAGTAAAAACCGGGTAGTTATTGCGGCAGTTAATAAACCGCTGATGGCAAATATCCCCAGCTGACGCAAGCCTGAAAAATCTGATAGAGTAATGGCTGAAAAACCAATCAAAGTGGTAATTAAACCTAAGCGAATCATTGGCCAGATGGATTGCATTGTTGCTGTTAATGGCTGCTGATCGCTTTCTACACTATTCTGTTTGCTGTTGTCTTTATAGAATAAGGCATGGCTGTATAAATGAATCGGGTAATCCACTGCAATACCAATAATTGTGATGCCAAATGCAATGGTGATACCGTGAATAAAACCATCCAATAACAGAACAGTGGTAATGCCGGTCAAAATAGCTAATCCAAGTGGTAAAGCAATCAATAAAACAATTTTTACGGAACGGAAAAACCAGTATAAAAAAGCCATTAAAGTTAATGAGGCAAGAGTTGATATTAATTTTGTTTGCTGGCTGATAGCCTTTTTAGACGCAAGAGCAAAGATCGGTGCACCGCTTAGAATAATATCAATAGTTTGTTCAGAGTCACTAGTCTGCTCATGAATCTTTTTATGAAGAAAATGAACATTTTTTTGCTGTTGTTCCAGCTCAAAACCCTGTGCACGGGTTTTAACAAATAGCAGTGTTTTTTTAATAGTTGGATCAAACCAGACACCATGATGTTTTTCCAGGTGCTGTGTCTGCCATTGTTTGAGTAATGAAAACCAGAGCATTTGCGGATCTTCTGAAAATAACTTGTGTTCCATAGGGCTGATTAAAAGCTGTAGTCGTTGTAAAATTTGAGCAAAACTATTGCTCAGATTCTGTGCTGAAAATGGATCGGATAAAGACTCAGAATGAGGGGAGTCAGCAAGGGAATTAAGTAAATAGCGATATTGATAATAAGGTTCTATAATCAGCTGAGATTGATCTAGTTGACCATTTTGCACCATTAAAAAATCATTGTTTTGTAACAAACTTTTTGTCAGTTGTTTGTTAATATGGGCTAATTGTTTAGTGGATAAGCTATTATTTTTTGCCTGCAAGGCAATTAAAATCATTTTTCCTGCTTCACCCTGTGTTAATTGGTGATGCATAATACTATCGATTTCAGTGGTGTTTTCAGGCAGAAAAAAACTAATGTCAGAGCGTATGTTTAATGTATTGATTAAATACATGACCATACTGGAAAACAGAATAAAGCATATGGTAAAGATAAGGCGCTGATTGCCCTTGTGTGTGAAAAATGAATTCATGTGTTATCAGGCTGGTATTCTTTAATCAGTGCCTTATCAAAAGACATTTCTGAGCGTTCGCCAGCAAAGCCGGTCATAGTGATTTTTTTTATCCGTTGTTCCTCAAAAATGATATCTATTTGTTTGCTGCTGGTATTATTGTCCTGAGTAAATTGATCCACAATTAGAGATTTAAGTGTCAGACGGATGCTATTATCTGACAGCTCAGTGATATTATAATTATAATAACGTGTTAGTTCAGATGCTTTGCCCTGCAGTAAGCCGGAAAAAAGTGCCTTAAATTGCTTAAATTGTGGATAGTCATCCAATGATAAAACTTGTGTTTTTTCATTGTTGTTAATAATCGTAAGCTGTTCATTTTTTATAATAAATTTTTTACTGGCGGGGCTGAGTATCTGTTTAATAAATAAATCAGGCTGAGTATATTCAATAAAGCCATGAGATTCTTTGGCTTGTTTTAAAAACAGGGAAAAGCGTTTTTCCTGAAAAGGTAATTTAATAGATTGAATTTTAGAAAAAGGGGCTAACAGCTGCTGTAATTGACTATGCTGTAATTGACTATAGTCGGGCTTTGTTTCAGCATTGCTGGTTTCTGTTAATGTAATAGATATAAAAAATAATAGAACAATAGTAAATAAGTTA
>WTAX01000539.1 GCA_013139395.1 Gammaproteobacteria bacterium
ATAATTGATCCTCAACCATTTGCGGCAGATCTTTATGCGTAGCAGCAATCAATCGAATATCGACACTACGTGCCTGTGTTGAGCCCACTCGCCGTACTTCATTTTCTTGCAGTACTCTCAGTAAGCGTGCTTGCACTTCAAGTGACAACTCACCGATTTCATCAAGAAACAAAGTACCGCCACTGGCTGCTTCAATCAATCCGGGGTGATCTTTCTCTGCACCGGTAAATGCACCTTTGTTATAGCCAAAGAGTTCTGATTCAATCAGGTTTTCTGCTATGGCGGCACAATTGATACTGATCATTGCTGCGCTGTGCCGGTCTGAGTATTCATGAATAGCTCTGGCGACCAGCTCTTTGCCCGTGCCGGTTTCACCTAAAATAAGAATAGAGGTATTCATAGGTGCGACTTTTTGAATACGCTTATTGACCTCCATCATTGCAGGGCAGTCACCTATCATCCCTTTAACGGTGAAGTCTTTTGCCAGTTCTTTTTTTAGTGCGCTGTTTTCCAGCGTTAATTTACGCTCTTTGAGGATGCGCTGAATCATTAATATTAATTCAGTGTGATCAAAGGGTTTGGCGAGGTAATCAATCGCCCCCTGTTTCATTGCATCAACAGCTGAATTGACACTGGCATAACTGGTCATAATGATAATAGGAATATCAGCAAACTGTTCTATTAAGCTGGTACCCGGCGCACCAGGCAGTCGTAAGTCGCTTAAAATAATATCAAAGGCATGAATATTAATGAGTTTAATGGCTTCTTCAACCGTTTCAGCGACACTGACCTGATAGTTGTTTTTTTCCAATAATCGTTTTAGAGAGTCCCTGATCAATTTTTCATCATCAACCACTAAAATATTATTCATTGATAAATCCTATTCATTTATAAACCCTATTCATTTAAAAACCTATCGTTAGTTGCCGTTATTCATTGAGCTTTCATTGATGCAGCGGGGTAAAGTGACCAAAAATATACTGCCGTTTTTAAAGCCTTTTTGCAGGTTATCAATAATTTTAATATCACCACTGTGATCCCGAATAATGTTATACACAATTGATAAGCCAAGACCAATGCCTTCTCCGGCTTCTTTGGTACTGAAAAAGGGCTCAAATAAACGTTTTTTGTTTGCTTCTGATACGCCTTTACCCTGATCAATCACTTTAATCATTATATTTTCACCTTCAGCAGTAGATTGAATGCAAATGGTTTCATTATTATCAGAGGCATCACAGGCATTATTGAGTAAATTAACAAACACCTGAACCAATTGTTGATGATCACCACTGACACTATGTTGTGCTGCACATTCATTAGCAAACGATTGATGTTTGGCTTTGTGACTCAGTGTGACAAGATGGATCGCTTCGTCAACACAACCTTTCACATTAACCGGCTTCCTGGGTGGGGTAAGATAATTGCCGCTGCGAGAAAAGCTCGACAGCGATTGAATAATAGTGGTGATCCGCCGCGTCTGATTAAGAATGTCTTCCAGATGCTGCGCTAAATGTTCCTGCAGATATTCAGCATCATCTTCAGCAATTAAATTTTGTGTCACTGAGGCAATTCCGGTAACCGGATTACCAATTTCATGTGCTACGCCCGCTGCCAGACGGCCAATTGAAGCCAGACGTTCACTATGTGCCAGACGATTTTCTAATTCTTGTAAATCACTTAAATCTTCAACAAGTAAAACGACACCACTGGAGTCTGCATGCTGCAGAGATTGATTTGACGCACTGATTAGGGATGATTTATGAAGATTTAAAATATGTTTTTTATCATCAAGCTGAACTTGTATTTTACGCAGCTGCTGCTCATCTCCCTGGATAAAACTATAAAATAATTCTCCCAAAGGGGCAGGTAATGATTGAATGTGTTCGCCCAGTATTTGTTCAGCCGGTATACCTGATAAAGATTCTATGGCTTTATTCCAGTTCAGCACTTCACCATTAAGACCAATCGAGCAAACGCCTAGAGGAAGATCCTGTAATACTTGCCGATGATAGCGACGCATTTCATCTAATTCACCCGCAACCCCTTCAAGGCGTGTTTTGGAGTCTTCCAGTTTATTTTCCATAAAACGAAAACTTTTGGCAAACACATCCCGGGTGTCATGATCCAATACTAACTTTTCATTAATGACGACTTTTGCCAGCAGCGGGCCGATTAAACCAGAAAGATTTCGCTCAATACGCTCTCGTAATTGTCTTAAAGCGACTGGATTTGTATCACCTTCTGTCATAGCCAGATCATTAAGCGCCTTTTTTACTTCAAGTGATGACATTTCATCACCAATCATTGAGGCTAATTGCTCTCTGATCTGTCCTACAGAACGTAAAATCATCAATCCTTTAGGTGGTGTCAGTGATTTTGAGCAGCAATTGGCCGCATTATCTACTTCAGCCTGACTGGCTTTAGTCGCTAAAGAGACCATAACAAATAACAGTGCATTGGCTGAGAGAGACCAGAAGGTGACATCTCCCCATTTATCCTGAGAGTTAATCAAATCAGTAAAAGGCGGGATAATTTCATAAATAGCCTGACTGATAAATTCAGAATTCACCAGCAAAGGCAGAAGTAGTGCATAAGCCCAGGTTAGAGAGCCTGCCAGAAGTCCCATTAAAAGTCCTTTACGGTTCGCACCACGCCAGA
>WTAX01000143.1 GCA_013139395.1 Gammaproteobacteria bacterium
GCCCCACCCTATTGTATTTGACTCATTAATGGATAAGTACAATCTAAAACCTACTGAGATTATTCATATTGGCGATGATCCCATCAGTGATATAGAAGGTGCCCGGCAATCAGGGATTCGTGCCATCTGGTTAAACCGCAATCATATACCCTGGCCAAGTGGACTTAATTCACCTTTCATAGAGATAAATCAATTAAATCAATTGCCAGCGATTCTTAAGACGTTATAATCGAAGTAATCAAATTTCCATAATTTAACAGAAACAGTTCAACAAAGACGAATGATTCAATGGCTTATGTAATTACCTCTATTGCTAGTATTTTATTCCTAACTAGCCTGATGCTTCTGCTTTTTACTTCCACGATGAAGAAAATACTTTTTTTCTTCTTTGCACCACGCTGGATTAATGTCGTCATTGTCATACGTATGCTTATGGGATTTATTATTATTGCGGCAGCCCCTTTTACCGGCTTTCCCAATATGATGCTTTTTCTGGGCATCGCCGTTATCTTTCTGGGTATGACCATGCCTTTTATCTCTGAGGATAGCCTGGATGCAATGGCGCTGTGGTGGCAGGAGCAATCTAACTGGATGTTACGTCTCTATGCGCTGATTTTTGCGCCTATCTGGCTGTTCTTTATCTTCGCTTCACTGCCTGATTACACTATTTTGGAAGAAATATTACAGTATATCCTTCCTCATACCCATTAAATCAGTCGGCAGATACCACTTTTTTCATACCCTTCTTGAGATTATCCACAGTTAGTCTGCAATCAGTGAAAAACCATCTACATGCCTTGCCATTCCTGCTAAAATAATCGTTTTGCTATGAATCTCTGGTCTGTCAATATGTCTGAAATTACATCGTCACCTGCAAATACTCAACAACAAGTCAAAAGCAAACGTTTTGCCCTGTTAGAATCTCAACTTAAAGAACGTATCCTGTTTCTCGATGGTGCTATGGGCACCATGATCCAGCAATATGAATTAGGTGAAGCAGATTATCGCGGCGAACGTTTTAAAGACTGGGCTTCTGATGTCAAAGGCAATAATGACCTGCTTTCTATTACCCAGCCGCAGATCATTAAGACCATTCACAGTCAGTATCTCGAAGCCGGTGCAGACATTATTGAAACCAATACGTTTAGCTCAACCACCATCGCCATGGCCGACTATAAGATGGAAGAGCTGGCTTATGAGTTAAATGCTGCATCGGCTCAGATAGCCCGTGAAGCAGCCGATGAAGCCGCTGAAAATGACGGTCAGCCGCGCTTTGTTGCCGGAGTGCTGGGCCCCACCAATCGTACTGCCAGCATGTCACCCGATGTCAATGATCCCGGCTTTCGTAATGTCAGTTTTGATCAATTAGTTGATGCCTACTATGACGCCACTCGCGGCTTGATCGATGGCGGTGCTGATATTTTATTAATTGAAACTATCTTTGATACCCTCAATGCCAAAGCCGCTGTTTTTGCAGTTAAAAAATATTTTGACGATCATGCCATAGAATACCCCGTCATGATCTCCGGTACGATTACCGACAAGTCCGGGCGTACCTTATCAGGTCAGACAACCGAAGCTTTTTATAATGCCTTAAACCATGCTGAGCCAATATCCATTGGCTTAAACTGTGCTCTGGGTGCCGGTGATCTGCGCGCCTATGTTGAAGAATTAGCTAATATTGCCAGCTGTGCGGTATCTGCCCACCCTAATGCCGGCCTGCCTAATGAATTAGGCGGTTATGATGAATCACCCGAGCAAATGGCTGAACAGCTTGAAGAATGGGCTGAGTCCGGCTTTATCAATATCATTGGTGGCTGCTGTGGTACTTCACCTGACACCATTCGTGCCATAAAAGCAGCTATAGAAAAACATGCTCCACGCATAATTCCAGAAAAAGACAGACAATGTCGCCTTTCCGGTCAGGAACCCTTTAATATTAATGATGATTCATTATTTATTAATGTCGGTGAGCGCACCAATGTCACCGGTTCTGCCCGTTTTCTACGTCTGATCAAAGAAGAAAATTATGAAGAAGCCATTTCAGTTGCCCAACAGCAGGTCGAAAGCGGCGCACAAATAATTGATATCAATATGGACGAAGCTATGCTTGACGGTGCGGCTGCCATGACCCGTTTCTTAAATCTGATTGCCGCTGAGCCGGAAATTGCCAAAGTACCCGTCATGGTGGACTCCTCCAAATGGGAAGTCATTGAAGCGGGTTTAAAATGCATACAAGGTAAAGTCATTGTTAACTCCATCAGTCTTAAAGAAGGCGAAGAGCTATTCATCCATCACGCCCGACTGATACGACGCTACGGTGCAGCAGCCATTGTCATGGCCTTTGATGAAGATGGCCAGGCAGATACACAGGCTCGAAAAATTGAGATCTGTACCCGCTCTTATAAAATATTAACTGAACAGATGGGCTTTCCACCCGAAGACATTATTTTTGACCCCAATATTTTTGCTGTAGCGACGGGTATTGAGGAGCATAATAATTATGGCGTAGACTTTATTGAAGCCACCCGTATTATTAAACAGACACTGCCCTATGCCAAAGTCTCGGGCGGTGTATCGAATGTGTCTTTCTCTTTTCGCGGCAATAACCCGGTACGTGAAGCCATTCATGCGGTCTTTTTATACCATGCGATTCAGGCCGGTATGGATATGGGTATTGTTAATGCCGGCCAGCTGGCCATCTATGATGATATTCCAGCAGATCTGCGAGACAAAGTAGAAGACGTGGTGCTTAACAGAAATGATAATGCCACAGATGCCTTATTGGACATTGCAGAGAACTATCGCGGTGAAGCCATTGGCGGTAAAAATGTCCCCAAAAAAGATGACTCCTGGCGCAAGCTGGATGTTGGCGCACGTCTTAGCCATGCACTGGTCAAAGGCATTACCGAATTCATTGATGAAGACACCGAAGAAGCCCGTCTGCAATTTGATGAGCCGATAGAAGTCATTGAAGGCCCCTTAATGGATGGTATGAATACCGTTGGTGATTTATTCGGCAGTGGCAGAATGTTTTTACCCCAGGTGGTAAAATCCGCCCGGGTGATGAAAAAAGCTGTTGCCTGGCTGATGCCTTATATTGATGCCCAAAAAGCGGAAGCTGCAAAAAACGGCAAGTCAGTCATCTCTAACAACGGCAAGATTTTAATGGCGACAGTGAAGGGCGATGTACATGATATTGGTAAGAATATCGTCGGTGTTGTACTGCAGTGCAACAACTTTGAAATCATTGATATGGGTGTTATGGTGCCTGCTGAAGATATTCTTAAAAAAGCAAAAGAAGAGAACTGTGACATTATCGGTTTATCCGGCCTGATCACGCCATCACTGGATGAAATGGTACATATTGCCAAAGAAATGAAGCGTCAGAATTTTAACATTCCCATTATATTAGGTGGTGCAACCACTTCAAGTATTCATACTGCGGTAAAGATAGAGCCTGAATATGACCACCCCGTTGTACATGTCGCTGATGCTTCACGTGCGGTGGGCGTTAGTCAGAGTCTGCTGTCAAATAAATTAAAAGATGACTTTGTAAAATCAGTCGCTGAAGAGTATCAGGCGATTCGTGATGCCAGGGCAAAGAAAACCAGTAAAACCAATCAAATCACCATTGCTCAGGCTCGTAGTAACAAACTTCCTATTGACTGGGCTGAAGGCTCTAGTCAGGCTGAAGGCTCTGTTTCCAGAAAGCCAGACTTTTTGGGCAGCAAAACATTTACCGATTTTCCTCTGGCTGATTTAAAAGAGTATATTGACTGGGGTCCCTTTTTTCAGACATGGGAACTCAAAGGCCGTTTTCCTGCTATCCTGGATAATGAAAAATATGGTGAAGAAGCCCGTAAAGTGTATCAGGATGCCACAGACATGCTGGATAAAATTATTAATGAGAAATGGCTTAAAGCCAATGCCATTATTGGTTTTTACCCTGCCAATTGTATTAATGATGATGATGTAGAACTTTATCAGGATGACACACGTACAGAAGTGTTAGAAACATTTCACTTCCTGCGTCAGCAAATGAAAAAACCTCAGGGTAAATACAATCAGTGTCTGGCCGATAATATCGCTCCCAAAGACTCTGGTGTTGAAGATTATATCGGCACATTTGCCGTCACCACAGGTATCGGTATTGAAACTAAACTGGCTGAGTTTGAAAAAGATCATGATGATTACCAGTCAATCATGCTCAAAGCACTGGCCGACAGATTAGCCGAAGCCTTTGCCGAAAAGATGCATGAACTGGTACGTAAAGAATACTGGGGCTATGCCAATGATGAAACCTTAAACAATGAAGCACTGATAACAGAGCAATATCAAGGTATTCGTCCAGCACCCGGCTATCCCGCCTGCCCTGATCACACAGAAAAGGCAACATTATGGGACTTGATGGACGTTAAAGAAAAGACAGGGATTGAACTCACCAGCAGTTATGCCATGATGCCGGCAGCGGCCGTCTCCGGCATGTATTTCTCTCATCCTCAGGCCCGTTATTTCGGCACCGGTAAAATCCATAAGGATCAGGTTGAGAACTATGCACAACGTAAAGGCATATCAATAGAAGAAGCTGAACGCTGGTTATCACCTGTGCTGAGTTATTAAAGGTAGTATTATTAACACACTCTTCTATATCCATGATCCCATGTGCAGCTGGTGCTATGCCTTTAAGCCGGTACTGCAGCAACTGCGTCAGCAACTTAAAATACGCTATCCAGACAATCTTGAACTGGTCAGTCTATTAGGTGGTCTTGCCACAGATACAGACGCAGCCATGCCTGCTGAAATGCGCCGGCAATTGCATGCCACCTGGCAGCGCATCGAACAAAAA
>WTAX01000129.1 GCA_013139395.1 Gammaproteobacteria bacterium
TAAAATTATGAATTATGCTCATCTGAGTTTATCTGAATTAGCACAAAAAGCCTGCACTGGTGCAAGTGATAGTATTTTTATTGTTGATGACACTATTGACTGCCGTTAATATTCACAGCCAAAATACTCTGAGCTCTTTATTACTCTTTATTTACAAATGAAATGAAGCTATTACAGTGATTGAAGAAAAAATTATTATAACAAACAAACTGGGCTTACATGCCCGCGCAGCTGCAAAACTGGTGACACTAGCCAGTAGTTTTCAGTCCAGAATTGAACTTAAGACCAGCTGTAAGACGGCAAATGGTAAAAGCATTATGAGTGTCATGATGCTCGCTGCAAGTAAAGGTACTGAAATTACTTTAATGATTAATGGTAGTGATGAAAAACAAGCTGTTGCGGCACTAAAAGTATTGATAAATCAACGTTTTGACGAATCCGAATAGATGTTTTACGTTTATGTGATAACTTTTAACTACGCCATAAAAACTTAATATCAATATGCTACACTAATAAACAGCTTGAACCATAAATTTAGTCTAAAGCCTCATTAAAAGTTGACAGGGCTTTTCGACAGGAACGTAATTCAACACAAATGCCTATGCCGCCAGCCCAGGAACATCAACAACTTCACGAACAGCTTGCTCCAGTCTATTCTGCAATTGACAATGGGCATGAATCCAGTGTTATCAAACTGGTTAACTCACTGCACCCAGCTGAAATTGCCTTTCTTATTGAATCTCTTCCTGATGAGGAACAACGCGAAAAAATCTGGAATCTGGTCGCCATTGAGCGCAAAGGTGAAACACTGACTCACCTGAATGATTATATTCGTATTCAATTTATTGAATCCATGCCCACCAGTGAGCTGGTAGTGACCACACGCACAATGGATCATGATGATCTGGCTGATCTCTTACCGGACATGCCCGATGTCGTCAGCCGGGTATTACTTCAGTCCATGAAATCCCAGCATCGTGAACGCCTGGAGTCGGTGCTTTCATATCCTGAAGACAGTGCCGGCGGTTTAATGAATACCGACACAATATCTATTCGCACCGATATCTCACTCGAAACAGTCATGCGTTATTTACGTTTTTTAGGAAAAATCCCGGATACTACTGATAACTTAATCGTGGTCAATAAAGCTGGACTTTATCAGGGCGTACTATACCTGTCTGATTTATTAACACATGATCCTGATGACTCTGTAGCCAGTGTGATGAACACTGATTTAGCTGGTATCAGTGCTGCCACTGATCAAACTGAAGTTGCCGCACTATTTGAACGTCGGGATTTAATCACCGCCCCTGTGGTTGACGAACAGGGCTATCTTATCGGCCGTATTACTATTGATGATATTGTTGATGTCATCCGTGATGAAGGTGAGCATACTTTCATGAGTCAGGCAGGTTTAAGTGAAGAAGATGACATGTTTGCCCCAGTATTTGCCAGCAGCAAAAGACGAGCAGTCTGGCTGGGCATCAATTTATTAACTGCTTTATTGGCTTCTACTGTGATTGGTTTTTTTCAGGCCACTATTGAACAAATTGTTGCCCTTGCCGTACTTATGCCGATAGTCGCCAGTATGGGCGGCATTGCCGGCAGTCAGACTCTCACTCTGGTGATACGCGGTATGGCACTGGGGCAGCTGAGCAGCAAAAACTATCGAGTCCTGCTCATCAAAGAAGTATCCGTCAGTCTGCTCAATGGCTTACTCTGGGCTGTTGTACTCGCTGTTATTTCTGGTTTTTGGTTTTCCAGTGAGGCGCTTGCTCTGGTGATCGGTGTCGCAATCACCATTAATCTGGTGATTGCCGCATTTGCCGGTGTTGTTATTCCTATTGCTCTTGATAAAGTGGGTGCTGATCCTGCTTTAGCGGGTGGTGTATTTCTCACCACCATTACCGATGTGATCGGCTTTTTTGCCTTTCTTGGCCTGGCCAGCTTAATGCTGACCTGATACTGATAATTTAAAGCAGATTTAATGACTTATTTCAAAATTCATATAAAGAAAAAGGAAATGCTCCTGGCCATTGGCCTGATCTCACTTTTCATAATGACCTGGTCAGTTGTCAGTCCGTTATTCCAGCAGCACCTCCCCAATCAGTTTTTTTCCGCTGCACGTTTAACAAACAGCACTGAAACAACCCCCTTTTTAAGCACTCAGTTTGCTTCTCATGAATCAACACCTGAAGTCCATAGCGCCACAGCACTTGAACTGGACAATAATAATATTATGGCATTCTGGTATGGCGGCACTCGTGAAGGCCATAAAGATGTCACTATTTATCAAAATATCTGGAACAATAAAGCTAAAAAATGGGGACAGGAAAAAAGTATATTATCACGAACATTCACCAGGGACGGTACGGCACGCTATATTCGAAAATTAGGTAATCCCGTGGTCACCCGCGGCCCTGATCGTTCTATCTGGTTATTTTATGTCAGTGTCTCTGTTGGCGGCTGGGCCGGCAGCGCCATTAATCTGACCCGTTCTTATGATGAAGGGCAAAGCTGGTCAGCTCCCAAACGCCTGATCACCTCCCCCTTTCTCAATCTCAGCACTCTGATTAAAGGCACCCCCATTCATTATACTGACGGCACTATCGGACTACCGGTATATCACGAACTGATGGGTAAGTTTGGCGAATTATTAAAGCTCAATAAAGCCGGTGATGTCATTGATAAAATACGTCTGTCATGGGGAAAAACTTCATTACAGCCTATTCTATTCCCCACCTCAGCCGATAATGCGATTGCCATGATGCGCTATCAGGGTAAAGCGCCCAATCGAATCCTGATGCAATCAAGCAGTGATGCCGGCTTAAACTGGACAGCAGTTGAAAAAAGCACCTTACCCAATCCCGGTGCAGGTATCATTGGTCTGGTGTTAAATAATACTGACCATCACCTGCACAGCAAAAATCACAATCCCCTCCTGCTATTAGCATTTAACAATGACACAGAAGAACGTGAAGATATGAGTCTGGCCACCTCAGTGGATAACGGCAGTAGTTGGCAAGTAGTTCATGCCATTGAAGAAAACAGACTGGAAGTACCTGATAAAGACCAGCAATTTGCCTACCCATGGTTATTACAAACCCAAAATGGCAACATTCACCTGCTTTACACCTGGCACAAAAGTCATATCAAACATAGTGTATTTAATACCGCCTGGCTTAGCTCTAAACTGAGTGATACTCAACAAACAGGAGACTCAAAATGAATCTTCCTGA
>WTAX01000007.1 GCA_013139395.1 Gammaproteobacteria bacterium
TAATTGACAAAAATAAGGCTAATCGTGCCAAAAGTATGAAACACAAGAAGATGAAGCATCAGCGCAGTAATAATCAGGTTATTGTTGATGAGGCTAAGCAGCTGGCAGAAAAAGCCATTCAGGAAAAATCACAACGTGATCGTGAATTAAACCGTCAGCGTAATGAAAAAGCGCATAAAAAAGCAATTATTGCTCAAATCAAACAATTGATTAATGTCAATAAGATGAGTAAGGGCAATGGCGATGATCTTGCCTATAATTTTGAGGATAATAAAAACATTAAACGTGTTTATGTCACTCAGGATACTCATGATGCTATTGCTCTTGGCAAACTGGCTATTGTGAAGATAGAAGGGCAGTATGAAATTGTTCCCGGACCGGTTGCAGATAAAATAAAATTACGTGATGAAAGCTATATTATTTTGCGTAATGATCCATCACAAAAAGATGAAGAAAGTGATGATTTTTATGCTGATTATGAAATTCCGGACGATTTAATGTGGTAAATTTTAATACTATCTTTAATCGATAGGAAATTAAATGATAATGCAGCTGTCTAATTGAAAAGGTAAGGATTTTTGAAATAATAATAGTAACAACATAAACATAAGAGGAAATATTATGTCTAAAAGAAAACGCAAAATGCGTAGTGAAGGTGACGTGTCACCGCCGAGAAACCCCTTGTTTAATCATCCTTTGATGAAGAAGTCTCATGTTCATGACAAGTCTTACAAGTCAAAACGTAGAGCAGACAAAGTTAATTTTAATAAGGACTGGTATTCTCAAAATAGTATTAATATCCTGAATACTATTTTGAGAATACCAGTTACAACAGTTTTTAGTTAAATGTTAAGGAACACAATTGTCAAAACCCATTGTTTTTTCTGTCATTGAAGCACCTACACACCCTAAATTATCTGACTTATATGATGAAATGGGTTATGAAGAACTACAGTTTAAATCGGTTAGAAAGGCAATGAATGCATTAAAAAAACATAAGCCGGATGTTATTGTGGCTGAATTTTTTTATGCCTTCGGCACTAATTATAGTAGTAATCATATTTGTAATCTGGATTCACTTTTAATCACACTGCAAAAATATCCTGATTATCAGCCTAAAATTATCATTCTTGTCAGTAAAAGAGAGTATGAATTTGTTAGTAAACTGGCGGGTCACTATGGTGATTGTTATCATGCAGATTATGTTTTAGCCCAACCTGTTACTGCTGAACAAGTCAGGCCTTTGTTATAAAATGATTCTACAATAAGCTAAGCGTTATTTTACGATCTCATAGCAGGGGATATACTGACTGCCAGGGAGTTTCATGCGCTGTTGCTCGACAAAGCTGGCAAGCAGATCATCTAATGGTGACAGAATCTCTTCATCACCACTGATTTCAAATTTACCGTACTTTTCAATAGCAATAATGCCTTCTTCCTTAACATTGCCAGCCACAATGCCAGAAAAAGCCCGGCGTAAATTAGCGGCTAATAGATGAATATCCTGATCCTTATGCAACTCCAGATTTTTCATGTTTTCATGATTAGGCTCAAAGGGTAATTGAAACTCTTTATCAATATGCATAATCCAGTTGAAGTAATAGGCATCACTGGTTGAACGTCTAAAATCTGATACATCTTCTATCATTGATTTCATTTCACGTGCAGCAAGAGCAGGATCATCAATTATGATTTTGTATTTTTGCTGAGCTTCAAAGCCCAGTGTTTTTTCAATAAAGTGATGAATTTTTTTAAAATACTCTTCACTGCTTTTTGGCCCGGTAAGTATCATAGGGAAGGGCAGTTCTTTGTTTTTGGGGTGTAATAAAATACCCAGCAAGTAAAGTATTTCTTCCGCAGTACCAGGACCACCAGGAAAAATAACAACACCGTGCCCCATACGCACAAAAGCTTCAAGACGTTTTTCAATATCAGGTAAAATCACCAGTTCATTAACAATGGGATTGGGTGATTCAGCAGCAATAATACCCGGCTCAGTCAGGCCAATATAGCGTCCATTATTGATGCGTTGTTTGGCATGAGCAATATTAGCGCCTTTCATTGGGCCTTTCATCGCACCAGGTCCACAACCAGTACACACATTAAGTGCTCTTAAGCCAAGGTGATAGCCCACTTCTTTGGTGTAATCATATTCGGTACGGTTAATGGAGTGCCCTCCCCAGCAAACAGCAATATTGGGCAGCACATCAGTTTGCAGTACTTTAGCATTGCGTAAAATATGAAAAATAGCATTGGTTATGTCTTCAGTTTTGCTTAAATCAAAACGAGGATTAGTGTCTACTTCATTACCAACAAAGACAATATCACGTAACACACAAAACAGGTGTTCTTTAATACCCGCAATCATTGTACCATCGACAAAAGCTTGTTCCGGAGCATTACTGACTTGCAGTTTTATACCTCTTTCCTGCTGAATGACTTCAATTTTAAAATCAGGATGTTGTTCTAAAACAGCTTTGGCGCTGTCTTCTGTGCTGCCGGTATTTAATACTGCTAAAGAACAAGCTCTGAATTCATAGGCAAATTTTTCTTTACTGGCACTGAGCAGAATATTAACTTCCCATTTAGATAAAACATCCATTTTTCCTTCAGGTGTCAGTCGTTCATTGATTTTTTTCATAGTTACTACTCTGCTGTCCATTCGTTTTGATGCT
>WTAX01000215.1 GCA_013139395.1 Gammaproteobacteria bacterium
ACCTTTTCTATCCCGTGATTCACAGACATCCAGAGGAGTTGCCACATGAATTTCAATAAAAGCCCCGTATTGTTCAATCAGAGAGCGAGCATCACGCCTCATTTGTGTATACGGAGCAATCGGTGCACAGATTGCAACGCCGCCATTTTTTGTAATTTCATTGGCTACAAAGCTGATACGTCTGACATTAATGTTACGATCATTTCTGGAAAATCCCAGTTCACTGGATAAATTATGGCGCACAATATCACCATCCAGCAATGTCACAGGTCGGGCACCTAACTCAATCATTTTTGCATAGATAATTTTGGCTAGTGTTGATTTGCCAGAACCCGATAAACCAGTAAAAAACAGAGTGACACCTTGTTTGCAGCGAGCAGGGTAAGCTCTGCTGAGTGCTTTTAATACTTCAGGATAACTAAACCAGTCAGGCACGGGTTTATTATTATGCAAATGTTCTTTAAGTTCATAATCAGACAGCATTTCACTGCTGAGATTTTCTTTCTTTATGGTTGAAAGAGGCAGGAATGTTTTTTGCTCGGCAACATAGCGAGTTTCTTCAGCCGAAATGACTTTAATACCTAATTCATCTTCGAAGCCGGAAACATAGGTTTGAGCAGCAGATTGAGCATAAAATTTTTCAGCGGTCTGCTGTTCAGAAAGATTTGTCATTGCAGGAGGTGAAGCGTGATTAGGCCCGATAAAAAGATGTGTACAACCAAAATTTTTATTAATAATGGCATGCCATAACGCTTCTTTAGGGCCAGCCATACGCATTGCCATTGGTAATAAGGACATCATAGCAAGATTGTTGGGAAAATATTTTTGTATTGCCTGATAACAATGAACCCGGGCATAATAATCCAGGTCACCTGGCTTGGTTGTGCCGACAGTAGGGTGGATCAAAATATGAGCCTGTGCTTCACGTGCTGCTTTGAGGATAATATGCTGGTGTACTTTGTGCATTGGCTGGCTGGTTTGAAATGCTAATACATTGCGCCAGCCTCTTTTTTTAAATGAGTTTCTAAGTTTAGCCGGGGAAGACCAGAGATTTTCAAAATCAAAATGAGAAGGCACTTCAGTACCTTCTATATGCCCGCCAATATAATGAGAATGACTGTTATTGATTAAGTAATCAACACCTGGATGTAGTTCTGAGCTTGTCCCATAAATGGCTTCAGCTTCAACTTTCTTATCTGCCTCCCAGATATCAGATACCGTTAATACGGCAGGCATAAAACCCTCAGTATCCCGTAACGCTATTTTATCACCGGAGCTTAATTTGGCAGCAGTTTCTGCATCAATATCCAGAACAATCGGTATGGGCCATAATTGCTTATCTGGTAATCGAGTGGTCTGAATGACTGAGTCATAGGTTTTTTTATCCATATAACCTGTTAAGGGTGACATACCGCCATTAATGAGCATTTCCAGATCGCATAATTGACGCTTGGTCAGTGTGATAGAAGAAAAGTGTTCTGACTGCTGTTTTAATTCTTCTGCTTTGTCATTGTCAACAAGCAAATTAACCAATGGGTTGCTATGGGGCATGAAACCAATCCTGATAGTAATGATAAAACGCTAAAATTTAAAATTATAGCATTATACATTCTTCTTTCATTTGTTTTGTAAGAATATTCTGAGTAAGGAGATTAAGTGGATGATATTAACTAATATAAGTCAATGTTAAAGCAACAGTGATGTGCTATTATCTATAAAATTAACTATTTTAGGAGGCTCAAATTAATGACTGAATCTGCATTAACATTGGAAGACTTAATCAAGCAAAATGAACAACTGATTAAAGAAAATGCTGCTTTAAAAAAAGGAAATTCTAAAGCTGTCAAAAAATTTAAGTTAGAGCAATCATTAAAACCATATCAGGCTGAACTGATTCAAATGCAAAAGTATCTTGAAGATACTGGAAAGCGTATGATTATTTTATTTGAAGGTCGTGATGCTTCTGGAAAGGGTGGTACTATTCGTCGTGTTACACGTTATATGAATGAAAAGCACTATCGTATTGTTGCTTTAGGTAAACCGACCGAAGAGCAAAAAACGCAATGGTTTTTCCAGAAATATATCAGACATTTACCCGCAGGCGGTGAAGTCGTATTATTTGACCGAAGCTGGTATAACCGCGCTATGGTTGAACCTGTTTTTGGTTTTTGTACTGACACTGAATATAAAAACTTTATGAAAGGTGTAACCGGTTTTGAAAAAGACTTAGTCAGACAAGGTACCATTTTGGTTAAATTATATTTTAGTGTTACCAAAGATGAGCAGGACCAACGTTTTAATCGTCGCAAAACCGATCCTCTAAGACAATGGAAATTATCAGAAGTGGATGTTCAGGCACAGGAACGTTGGGATGATTTTACTAATGTTAAGTATGAAATGTTGAGAAAAACTCATACCGCTTCAGCACCCTGGACCATTATTCGTTCAAATGATAAATATCAGGCTCGACTGAACGCTATGAAAACTATACTCAATAGTGTACCTTACGAACGTTTTGATAGTGATCTTAATTTTGTACCCAATAGCAAAGTGGTTTATTCCGGTGCGCATGAAATTGAGATTATGGAAGCTCAACGATTACGCAAAGGACGATTTGAGTCTTAAAAAAACTCACTAAGCCTATCGGGTGAATCGATTGAATTCTTAAAAGATTCACCCACAATCTACTTATCACATAAGCAAAAATAGTATACAATTACCCATTGTTTACTACCTGCACTTTCATTATATTAATTCTCCCTTAATTATACAGGCCGCCTTTGAACAATAAGTCTATTATTCCCTTTATGGCTCTGATTATTTTATGTTGCTTTTCACTCAATCTGAGTGCTTCAGAGGCAGTGATATCTATTACTGACAAAATTTCCCTAAAAGGTCAATTTGTCCAGGGTGGTATCATTATAGGAAAAACCATACCAGGAAGTCAGGTGACTTTTGATAAACAAACTATTCGTGTTTCACCAGAAGGTAATTTTATTATTGGTTTTAGCCGTGATGAACCTATACGTGTTAATCTATCCATAGCAATACCGGATGGAGAAAAAATAAGTAAAGACATCAGGATTGAAAAAAGAAACTACAAAATTCAACGTATAGATGGCCTGCCCAAGGCAAAAGTTTCACCAAGAAAACCAGAAGTATTGGCCCGTATTCGAAAAGAGAGTGCGCAGGCAGCACAAGCTCGTAAACGAGATGATGAGCGTCCTGATTATCTGGAAACATTTATCTGGCCAACTATCGGTCCTATCAGTGGTGTTTATGGTAGTCAGCGCATACTCAATGGCCAGGCACGGCGTCCACATTTTGGTGTTGATGTGGCAGCACCAGCGGGCAGCAATGTGGTTGCTCCTGCTTCGGGTGTGATCACTCTGGCACATCAGGATATGTTTTTTTCCGGAGGTACTATTATTTTGGATCACGGCCATGGGCTTTCATCTACCTTTTTGCATTTAAGTCAGTTATTAATAAAAAAAGGGGATGTGGTCAGGCAGGGAGATTTAATTGCCCGGGTGGGAGCAACAGGGCGTGTTACCGGAGCACATCTTGACTGGCGTATGAATTATTTTAAACGCCGCGTTGATCCGCAATTACTGGTGCCGCCAATGGAATCACTAATTAAACCTATCAATAAGAATTAACAAGTATGAATAACTCTTTGAAATTATACATTTTACTATTCTTTATTCTTTTCTCTTCCCAGGTTTGTTCTGCCAGGATAGAAGCTTTTGTTTCTATTTTGCCGCAACAATATCTGGTGGAAACAATTGGCGGCGATCGAGTAAATGTCAATGTTATGGTTAAACCCGGTCAATCGCCGGCGACTTTTGAACCTTCACCCAAAGTGATGTCTATTTACTCAAAATCAGATGTGTATTTTACCATAGGCATGCCTTTTGAACAGGTATGGATAAAGCGTGTTGCTTCACTGAATGATGATATTTCAATTGTAAAAACTCAACCTGCAGAAAATGATTCGAGTGGTCATGACAATCATGTGTTATTGCCCGGTCACCATCATTCCTTTGATCCTCACACCTGGCTTTCACCCGTTTTACTGCTGGAACAGGCAAAAATTGTTGTGGCTGAATTATCCCGGATATCACCACAAGATAAAAAATATTTTTTGAATAACTACAATAAGTTAAGTAATAAAGTTAATGTATTACATAATGATATATTATTGCTTTTTAAAGAAAATGATAAATCAAACTTTGTTACTTTTCATCCGGCTTTTTCCTATTTTGCAAGACAATATGGACTCACACAGATAGCCATAGAAATGGATGGTAAAGAACCTTCAGCAAAACAAATTTCACAAGTTATTAATCGCATTAAAGATAAAAAAGTGAAATATATTTTAATCGAAAAACAATTTAATCAAGTTATCCCTGAGACGATTGCCCGATCAGTTGATGCTCAATTACTGATTATTGACCCCCTGGCTTTGGATTATCTAACGAATATGAAAGATATTGCTGAAAAAATAAATAAGGCACTTTTTTAATTGGGTTACTTTGATTGACTAAAGATATGACTAAAGATATGACAAAAGCGGCCATTGAAATAACCGATCTTAATTTTTCTATTGAGAATTTATCAATTCTTGAAAATATCAATATGACCATCGAACAAGGTGATTTTGCCGGCCTGGTTGGCCCCAACGGTGGTGGTAAAACAAGTTTGATAAAATTAATTCTGGGTTTGTATAAACCTCAATCAGGTAAGATTACTATTTTTGGAGAGCCTGTAAAGAGCCAGCGTAAAGCAATAGGCTATGTACCCCAATACGCCAATTTTAATAGCGATTTTCCAATTTCCGTTCAAGATACCGTATTACAGGGAAGGCTTGGTGTAAGTTCTTGTTTTGGACGTTATTGCAGGGAAGATAAAGTTATAGCCCAAAAAGTCATGCAGGAAACAGAAGTGTTTGATCTTGCCCAGCGCTCAATACAGTCCCTGTCAGGTGGACAAATGCAAAGAGTACTGGTTGCACGTGCATTGGCTGCAGAGCCGAAAATTATGCTCTTAGACGAACCGACTGCAAATATTGATCAGCGGGCTGAAAAAGATATATTTGATATATTTAAGGCTATCAATGAAAGGATGACGATATTAATTATTTCACATGATATCGGCTTTGTTTCAGACTATATTAATAAGGTCTTTTGTCTTAATAAAACCCTGATTTGTCATGATTCTACACCAGTGACCAGTGATACTATTCACAAGTTATATGGCGGTCATGTTAGTGAAGTTCACCACCATCATTAATTACTCATAGGCCCAAGAAAAATCTTCATGTTAGAATTTTTTAATACTTTAGCAACTCAGTCATTTTTACAAAACGCTTTACTTGGCGGTATTCTGGCCAGTATCGGTTGCGGTCTGACCGGTAGTTTTGTTGTTGTTAACCGCATTGGCTATATGGCGGGAGGGATTGCTCACTCTGTTTTAGGAGGGATGGGGATCGCCTACTATCTTGGTCTCAATCCTTTCGCAGGTGCACTTATCGCTGCATTGCTGGCAGCCATTATTATTGGTGTCATAAAACTTAAATGGCAGCATCAGGAAGATACTACTATTGGGGCTATTTGGGCTGTCGGAATGGCTATTGGTATTATATTTATAAGTAAATCAGATGGTTACAATACTAATTTAATGTCATTTCTATTTGGTAATATTCTGATTATTTCAGATGAACAGCTTTTTATTATGCTCTTGCTTGATATTATTACCATTATTTTTGTGGCCGCATTTTATAAACAACTGGTTGCGATTTCATTTGATATTGAATTTGCAATTGTGCGCGGTATTAATGTTAATCTCTTTTATTTATTACTATTGTGTCTTATTGCGATTACCGTGGTGCTTCTTATTCAAGTTGTCGGCCTCATTCTTGTTATTGCATTATTAACCTTACCAGCGGCGATTGCTAAACAATATGTCCATTCTATTGGTATGATGATGTTATTGGCTTCAGTATTAGGTATGATTTTTACATCGACGGGACTTTTTATATCCTATGAGCCTGATTTACCGGCAGGAGCAACTATTATTCTGGTTGCCGGGCTTGCCTATTTTATCTCAAGTCTGGCTAAATCCTTTATTCGTTTTAAATAAATGCAAATAGATCAAACCTTAATTAATATTATTTTAGCTTCAGCTGCGAGTTTCTTTACCGGCATTATTTTTTTCTGGCTGCTGTCACGCTCAAAAATTGCCCGTCTACTGCAACAAAAAAACCATACACTACAAATTCAATATGAGTCAGAACGTAAGATCCTGGAACATGAGTTACAAAATATTGAAAATGAACTGGATATTTTACGTGACCAGTTAGCAGATAAGGAAATTGCTTTTTTAAAAAAAATTGATGAACTCTCCAAAATGAATGAGTTGAGAGCCATTTATGCGACTCGTGCGGCACAAATTAATGATTATAAGGAAGCATTGGAAAAATCCCTTGAAGAGTCTCAGCAACTACGAGATGAAACTTACCAATATCAAAAACAATTATCTGAGACTCAGATTAAGGCTGAAGAACAATTAAAAGCAGCGCATTTAATTATTGAAAATCTTGAGCAGGCAAAACAACACCTTCTAGAGCAGTTTGAACAGTTAGGCAATAAGATTTTTTCGCAAAACTCTCAGCAGTTGAAACAATCTAACCAACAGGAAATCACTCATTTACTGAATCCATTTAAAGAGCAATTTACTGAATTTAAACGAAAAGTGGAAGAAATTCATGAAATTGAGTCACGAGACAGAGTGTCACTTGCCAATCAGGTGACTCAACTGTCATCATTGAATCAACAGATTAGTGAAGATACCGTTAACTTAACCCGAGCGCTTAAGGGAGATGTAAAGTTTCAGGGCAATTGGGGCGAAATGGTTTTAGAAAATCTGCTGGAAAGTAGTGGTTTACGCAAGGATCTTGAATACCAGATACAGCCCAGTTTTCGTGGTGAGGATAATCACCTGTTACGTCCTGATGTGGTGATTAATTTACCTGATAAAAAAACAGTGATAGTTGATTCGAAAGTATCCTTAAAAAGCTATGCTCAATATGCTGCCGCCATTGATAAAAATGAACAAAAATCTGCGCTCAAGAGTCATATTCAGTCGTTAAAAAATCATATTAAACTGCTTTCTGATAAAGATTATTCTTCTATTAGTGAATTGCATTGTTTAGATTTTGTTCTAATGTTTGTGCCTATAGAGCAGGCATTAATGCTGGCAATTAATGAAGATCCTGATATGGTTTTTGCCGCCTTTCAAAAGAGAATTATTCTCGTGAGTACAACCACTTTATTGGCCACTGTGCGCACTATTGAAAACTTCTGGCGTTATGATAAACAACAATCTAATGCTGAAGAAATTGCCAGACGAGCAGGAGATATGATTGACAAATTCTCCTTATTCGTCGAAGAACTCGAAGCCATTGGTCTCCAGTTAGATAGAGCTAAAAGCAGCTATAATACGGCTCATAACCGCCTCTTTAGTGGTAATGGTAATCTTATATCCAGAGCTAAGGTTATTCAGGAGTTAGGGATCAAAGGTAAAAAAGAGTTATGAATGACCAGATGATAACTCCGTTTGGTGATTTCAATCTTAAACGCATTCCTGATAGTGATAAAAACTTATACGCCTGGAACTCAGCTGATCGCTATTTGCTCAATCATTTATTTGAGTTATATCAATCAGGTGAAGTCGATCTTGATAATGCAAAAATTTTAATCATTAATGATGCCTTCGGTGCGTTGAGTGTCCCTCTGGCTCAATTTTCATGTGACTCTTATAGTGATTCTGTTATTAGTCATCAAGCCATCATACAAAATATTAAACAATGTTGTCCTGAGGATCTTGGTAAGATCACCTTGTTGAAAAGTACCGAAGCACTCAAGTGTCACTATGATGTGGTTCTTTTTAAAGAAGTCAAAAATTATGCTTTTTTTCAAGATGAAATGCTTAAAGTCGCTCAGCATGTAAATCCTGATGCATTGATTCTTGGTGCTATTATGGCAAAGAATCTACAAAAAAATACCATGGAGCTGCTGAATAAAAGCATCGGACAAACCCAGGCCTCACTGGCCTGGAAAAAAGCCAGACTACTGTTTGTTAATTCAGAGAAAACAGGACAGGATGAAGTCAAAGTAAAGTCATCTCCAGTTCAGCCTGAGACTAATATAAGCACTTATGAATTAGATGAGTCGAATGAGATTATTTACAATCTGGCTAATGTGTTTTCTAAAAATAAACTGGATATCGGCACACGCTTTTTTCTTCAACATTTACCCAATGAAAAAAACTATAAAAATATTATTGACTTAGGTTGTGGGAATGGCGTCTTATCTTTAAAGATTGCACAAAATTACCCGAAGTCGAATATCACCTGCATTGATGAATCCTATATGGCTGTTGCTTCAGCGAAAATGACTTTAGACGCAAATCTGCAGGCAGAAGATGTTAATGTCACTTATAAAGCAGCCAATGCATTAAGTGATTATCCGCAAAATAGTACTGATCTTATTTTGTGCAATCCGCCGTTTCATCAGCAATATGTAGTAGGGGATGCCATTGCATGGCAAATGTTTAAGCAATCAAAAAAGACGCTTGTTAAAGGCGGTGAGTTATGGATTGTGGGTAACCGACATTTAGCTTACCATTTGAAATTACAAAAAATCTTTGGCAATCATGAATTTATTGCAGCAAACAATAAATTTGTTGTGCTAAAAGCGGTTAAAAATTAGTCTTATACATCATCATAAATATTAAAGGTGTCAATATGATCTTCATTTTCATTTAATATTTTGATGCGCTCGTCTGTGACTACTTTTTTAGCCGTCGTAAAAAATTCTGAGCTTTCAGCAACATCAGAGAAAAACTTCTTTTTTGCAGCAACAATATTGTCAGCTTCAATCTCATGATCAATAATTGCGGTGTGTCTAAAAGTGTATTTCATTATTTTTTATATATCCCCGGATCTTAAAAGCCATAGTTAAAGGTCATAGTTAAAGATTATAGTTAAACGCTATAGTTAAGCTTATAGTATATAAATAGCAGAGCAAAGCGTATTTTTCAAGCTTTACCCGGTTTAGTGTAACCACAGATTGAAAAAACTGCTTCTTTTTATTTGAACCTGTATAATATTAACGAGTCTAAAACGTATCTATTACTACAATACTGGCATTTTAAATGATAAAAACATCTTTTCTATTTTTCTTTTTTCTATTGTGCATTCTTAACCCGGCGCTGGCAAATAAAACTCTGGATCAATTCTTTCAAAACACGCAGAGTATGCAGACAGAATTTGAACAAACTATCAAAGATACTCGTGGAAAAGTCATTGAACAATCTATCGGAAGCCTTATCTTAAGTCGGCCAGATAAATTTATACTTGAATATATATCACCTGCAGAACAAAAATATATCTCAAATGGTAAGACAATCTGGATTTATGATGTTGAATTAGAACAAGTGAGTATAAAAGAGCTTGATGAAGGTATCGGCGATTCTCCTGCATTATTACTCAGCAGTAATACCAATGTTTACAAACATTATGATGTAAGTGATATAAAGCTGCAAAAATCGGATGGCTACCAATGGGTACAATTACGGGCAAAGAAGGAAGAAATGACATTTGAAAAAGTTTTATTGGCTTTTAAAGGCAGTATTTTAATACAAATGATTATGTATGATAGTTTTGGGCAGATCACCGAGCTCAAATTTTCTAATATCCAGATAAACAAACCTTTTGCATTACGACAATTTAATTTTGTTCCACCTGAGGATGTTGATGTGATAGGCAGTACTCGTGCTCAATAAGCAAGGCGACTTGTTAGATTTACAAAATAATCAAACAGATAATGGTGATTCTGTTGATGGCCAGTTGTTTGCACCGCTTGCGGATCGAATGCGCCCCACCTCTTTGGATAATTACATCGGACAGTCTCACTTAATTGGTGAAGGTAAACCATTACGAATGGCTTTGCAAAGCGGCAAACCACATTCTATGATCTTCTGGGGGCCTCCCGGAGTAGGTAAAACCACACTTGCTCGTCTTATTGCACATTATGCAAAAGCTCAGTTTCTTGCTATTTCAGCAGTACTTTCCGGAGTTAAAGAAATTCGTCAGTCTATTGAACAGGCAAAACAGCATTATCAGGTTTATCAACAAACTACCGTTTTGTTTGTTGATGAAGTGCATCGATTCAATAAGTCTCAACAAGACGCCTTTTTGCCCTTTATTGAAGACGGCACCTTTGTTTTTGTTGGAGCAACAACTGAAAATCCTTCTTTCGAACTCAATAATGCCTTGTTATCACGGGCGAGAGTTTACTTATTAAAATCCCTGTCAAGTGATGACTTACTTCATTTGCTTGATTTAGTGCTGCTGGATAATGAGCGTGGTCTGGGCAGGCAGCACATTCATATTGCTGATGATGATAAGCTGCATCTTGTCTGTGCAGCTGACGGTGATGCAAGAAAATTATTAAACTTATTAGAAATAGCTGCAGATTTAATTGATAATGATGATGGCAAAAATTGTATTAATTCGGATATTATCACCCAGGTAGTTTCTGGTACAAATAGACGCTTTGATAAGGGCGGTGATTTATTTTATGATCAGATCTCCGCTTTTCATAAATCAGTTCGCGGTTCTTCAGCAGATGGAGCACTATACTGGATGTCGCGCATGATCGAAGCCGGTTGTGATCCACTCTATATTGCCCGACGTTTGCTGGCTATTGCATCAGAAGATATTGGTAATGCTGATCCACGAGCGATGCAAATTGCGCTCAATGCCTGGGATGCTTTTGAACGTCTGGGCCCGGCGGAAGGAAATCGTGCAATTGCTCAGGCGGCTGTTTACTGTGCCTTAGCCCCCAAAAGTAATGCCGTTTATACCGCATTTAAAGCCTCTATGGCCTGTGCCAAAGAATCCGGCTCACTAGAAGTCCCTGTTCATTTGCGTAATGCTCCCACAAAATTAATGAAATCAATGGGCTATGGTGAAGACTATCGCTATTCACACGATGAACCGGAAGCTTTTTCGGCTGGCCAGACGTATTTACCGCCGGAATTACAGAACAGTCAATTTTCTACCAGCTTTTATAAACCAGAGCCTCGTGGTCTGGAAATTAAACTTAAAGAAAAATTGGCATACCTGCAAACACTTAATGATAATTTCAAAGAAAATTAATAGCCTCTCAAATAAAGTAATCCCCCAAAATATACTATCTAGTGTCCATCCATAAATAGGGCTTTTGCTCTTAAGCTCCTTCTCCCTCAGGGAGAAGGCTGGGATGAGGGGCTTTAATAATCAGTGACTTAAAAAATCAAGATTCCCTCACCCTGGCCCTCTTCCAGAGGGAGAGGGAATAAACGGATGGACACTATCTAACACCAAAGATTTTTTAATCAATGGGTAAAAATGTGTGTTACTTAACATTTTTATCAATAAATTTT
>WTAX01000476.1 GCA_013139395.1 Gammaproteobacteria bacterium
GTTTACATGATTTTGGTATCTCATCAATTAGTGTTAATTATATCGATCATCAATATGCAATTAATCAATATGATACCATCACACAAATTGGGCAGTTTGAATATGACAATGGTCAAACTGGTATGACAGGTGATATCTTACTGGGCTATAAATAGTAAGTGACTATAGACTTAACAAGTGTTATTTAGAAGCAAAACAAATCAAATAGGGTGATGAAAATGTTTACAAGCAATCTATTGTTGAAAATAACGGTGTTATCACTTGCTGTATCAGCTTCAATATCGGCTTTTGCTGTACAAGATGTATATGAATACAAAAATAATGAAGGTGTTACTGAGTTTACGGATCAAGTGAAAGATAATAAAAAACTTGAAAAACATATTCAAATACCAAAAAGAACAGCTGAACAAGAAGCACAGAGTAAAGAAAAGCTCGAAGATATAATGAAAAAAGATAGAGATCTGGATAAGAGAACAGCACAACAACGAAAGTTGGAAAACGAGCGTCTCAGACTTGAGGAAAAAGCCAGAGCAGATAAAGCAAAACAACAATCAGAGTCTGATAATAATGGAAATGGTGATTGGTATTATCCACGCAGACCAGTTCGTCCCATTCATCGACCTAAACCCAGCCATCCAATTGAAGGTAAACCCAGTAAGCCGGGTAAACCTTCAAACATGCCTGCTAAACCGGGTGGTCGTCTTTAATACCACCTAAACGTGCAACAATAATGTCTGCCACACGAAATGAATTAGCATAAATTGTCCAGGTATGCGGCACACTACCGCCTGTGGGCATAAAGCTGCCGTCAGTGACATATAAGTTTTCTACATCGTGTGCCTGACAATCGGGATTGAGAACGGACGTTTCAGGATCTATACCAAAACGACAAGTACCGGCAACCAGATTAGTCGGGGGAACGCCTGAGGCAAAAGATAAGACATTATCCGCACCCATTTCACGTAATACATCAGCTGACTTGTTGGCCAGAAACCAGCCCACTCTTAAGTTTTGTACATGTACATCGACTTTGATTCTGGCAACAGGTAAGCCCCATTTATCTTTAACAGTATTATCAAGAGACACATGAGAATTATCTGTAGGTGCCCAGTCACAAAATGCCTCAACTTTAATGTAGCGGCCTTCAGTGAAGTGACTTTTGAGCTTGTCCTTGAGAGGTTTGCCCCATAACAGACCGCCATTACCACGGATCTGACGACTTGCTCGAGCTACCGGGTTAGGGTGCAAATGAACAAAATCAATAGTGCCGCCTTTTTGCGGTGCATCCGTTTTAAATAGACTTTTATCTTTAATTTCATACCAGTCTTGTATTGAGCGATTAACAAAGGTGCCGAATTCTTTGAGCTTTGATACTTGTTCATCTGAAAACTTATCATAAGCTAAGCGACCAGAACCTGCACCGCCACCGGCAAAAATTAAGTTTTTGCCTACTTGTCCACTATTGTTAGCTAAACCATCAGGGTGTTTTGGCCCGGTAGAATTGAGTAATAAACGTGCAGTTTCGATTGCCTGTGCTGCAACAACATACAATTTGGCATCAACACCGTGTTTTTTCCCATGCTTGTCGATATATTCAATAGCACTGATTTTGCCGCTATTATCACTATGAATATGAGTGACCATGGATTCAGGTCGTAATTCACAATTGCCGGTGGTCATGGCGCTGTCAATTAATGCCGCACGTGAACTGCTTTTCGCACCACTGGCACAGCCATAACTGCCGCAAAAACCACTATACACACAGGATTTACGATTTAATGCCGGCTGAGAAAGAATGGCTCGGGGCATGGGCATAGAATGAAAGCCAAGGCGTTCACAGGCTTTATCAATATGTTGTGCAATGGGATGCTCGGCAGTGGGCGGATAGGGGAAATCCTTGCTGCTGCGCGGCTCCTGAAACGGATGTTCGATAACACGCCCAGATACTCCCACGACTTTTTCTACTTTATCGTAATAAGGTTCCATGTCATCGTAAGTGATCGGCCAGTCGACAATATTGGCTCTTTCCAGTGGCCCGTAAGTGGATAATAATTTAAAATCATTGGGTTTCAGACGATGAAAAAAACCACTCATAAAATTACTCGAACCACCGACAACATTACCATTCCAGAAGTTCCAGCTGGATTGATAAGTGGGAAAACTACGCCAGCTGCCGTCATCATTTTCCAGTTCGACAACGTGCTGTTCATCCCTTAAATCAGGCGCATAGCCGCCGCGTAAAGAAGTCTTTAACTCATCTTTAAAAAAGTCCTTTTCGCTATACCAGGGACCTTTTTCCAAAACCAGTACTTTGTATCCTGCATGGGCAAGGGTGTGAATAATTGGGCCTGCGCCGGCACCACTGCCAACCACACAGATATCATAATCATGACTCATTAAATGTCTCTAAAATTTGTTTATGTTAACCAGTAACGTCTGTTCATTGGCGGATGAGGCTCACCGGCACGATGTTCCAGCCATTGCCAGCCAACACCGCCCGGATTACCGCCGTAGACCGGGTCAGTCAACAGGGCTTCGAGTACATAGTTTAAAATAGTCACCAGCCAGCGTCGGCTGTCACCCGCTTGTTTTTCAAACTGTCGCAATGTGATTTCACGTTGTTCGATGGACTGATCAATAAATGAAAGTTGTCCATTGGCACTTTCTTTTTTCGCAAAACGTTGCAATAGTTGTGTACCGGAAAGAATAAACTCAACATCAACGGGATCAGTAATGGGATTACTTAAAAAATCATGTAAATATTTCAGGGCGTTAATTTCAACAGCGCCTGGTGCATCAGCTTCGGATGGTAGAAAATGGCTTTGAACGGTTGCAATAGTCTGCCAGTCATTATTAGTAAAATGTTTGACGGCATGGTCACTGACATTGTGAGCTATCACTGAATTGACAACGGCAGACGCAGTCATTGGTGCAAACGCCGGCGCTGCAGCAGCGGCTAATGTACTGCCGCCGCGTAGAATAAAGGCTCTTCTATCCATGGAATTATCGTCTATTGGTTAGTATTAGCGCTGATGGTATTATCCGGCGCATCTTGTAAATTACCTAATAAATGCCATTGCATTTGCTGCGGGGCAATATAGCCTCGACGTTTATTCAGTTCATCACGATCGGACGTTAGAATAATTGTGCCGGGTACACCAAAGCTGCCATAAAGCATCTGTACATCTCCAGGTTCTTCAGCATCTGCCTTAATGGCAATGTAATTTTCATTAACAATTTTAACGACTTCAGGATCGGTGTAGGTGACTGCTTCCATTTTTTTACAAAATTGACACCATTCAGCGCCAATATCGAGTAAAACTAATTTATTTTGTTCTTCTGCCAGTGCAAAGGTTTCATTAGACCATTCGTGCCATTGTATTGTTGTCGTGTTTGTTTGTGAAACATCTTGTGAAAAGACAGGGGATGAAGATAGTAGTAAAAATGAAGTCAATAAAATAGTTGACAGCAACTGACTGCTTTTAAGAGAAAGAGTAAGAGAAATAAAAATGGTATACATCGTAAAAGATCCGTTTGTTAGATATCTGGTTATCAAAAAATTCACAAAAACTTAACTAAACAGACCTTTAATCCTGAATAAATATTTCAAAAAAAACTAAATTACTCAATATCGTGCCGGCATGTCAGGTAAAATAACTAAACGGCATCAGATTGAGTTAACTGGTTCATTAGATCAAATAATTCAATACTTGCCTGTTCTGCCTGTTCAAATTGCTCAATAATTTCCTGAGCATGGTCGGTTAATGTTTTTGTTTTAGCAATATTAATGACGTGATTAATACTGCTATGCACTAAAGCATGGGGTGTTTGCAGGGCATTATAATTGGGATTTTGACCAAAAATTGACTTGCCTTCAGTGGCATACCATTTACCGAACTGACAATTAGTATGATCGGATACATCGGCCTCAATCTGATTTAATATAATGGCTTTATAACCGCTTTGTTTAAACTTAACATGATCCAGTTTTGCGGAGTTAAGATAAATCTGATGGGTTGCCATTTGCGTATCTTTTGCAATAATTTGCACGCGCTCTTTTAAAGAGATAAAGCTTGTTTGAAATGCATTTAAAATATTACTGGAGTTATCTGATGCTTTATTGATATTGAGACTGTCTTTAACCATTTCTTCGGCATTTAATTTAAGACGACCAATATTTTCTTCGATATCCTGAGTGGCTTTTTGAGTATTGGCAGATAATTGCCTGACTTCATCAGCGACCACCGCGAATCCACGTCCATGTTCTCCGGCTCTGGCTGCTTCAATGGCGGCATTAAGGGCTAATAAATTTGTTTGTTCTGAAATATTCTTAATGAGAGTAACGACGCTGTCAATTTCCTCCATTTGCTTATAAAGTTCGTGGGAGTTAGATTCAGATTTTCCGGCCAGACTCTTAATGGTATTGATGGTATCAGAGACTTCCTGACTTTGTTTGGTCATATCATCAATGTTTTCATCCACTTGATTATTTAACTGATTAATTTCATCTAAATGATCCTTATTAGCGGCCAGACCCTGCTGCACAATTTGAATATTTTTATTTGAATTATTGATCGATAATTCAATTAATGATTCAGTTAATTGTTTTTGTTCTTGTTCCTTGAGAATATCAGCCATAGCCTGTTCGGCATTTTCAGCATGTCCCAGCGCAGTATTGGCGGCTTCTGAAGCATTATCCAGCAACACATTAATGGTTGACATAATATTACTTATTTCATCATTACGCGTAATGCTGATCCTGGCATTAACATCACCCTTTGCCAGAATTGCTTTGACTTCTTTGCCAAGTGTCAAAATACAATTAACAATATTTCTCATAATAACGGTGGTGAGTAAGACAATAATCAGTGTCATAACACAGATTTTAATAATAAAAGCAGTAATACTGCTGCTGAGCAGCAGCTCATAATCCTGATTTGTTTTATCACTCAGCTCTTTTACCGATTGAGTAATTTCCTGTGTCTTGAATTTAAGTTTTCGCCATGCAGCTAAACGCTTTTTCAAATCATCTTTAGTAAGAGCTTGTGATTTTACTTTTTCAATTAATGACAGTGCTATTGTAGAAAAGTTTGAGAATTCGGTGTTAACCTTTTGATAAAGTTCACTATTAATGGATTTTAATTTGTCTATATTGGAGCTGGCCTGGTTAATTGCTTTGCTCATTGTTTTTTTAGCTTTGTCACTATTATTGATAAAAACAACACCGGAAGAGCTATTAAAAAGTAAGCCGCCGATAATAATCCCGTCAAGTGCTGATTTTTGCTGGGCAATATTATAACTGGTATGGTACTTATTATTGATATCCTGCATGGATTGATATGTGCTGATCCCTATCCACATAAATCCAATAATGGTAATAATTGAAATCGTAAGACTTTTTTGAGAAATGGATAAATTTTTTAACATCAGTTCATACCTGTTCGATTGAGACACATTGGGCTGTCTGGTTTTCCTCAGAATTTAAAAACTTGTGTATTATTTTATAGTTGATATCGGCATACAGTGTTATTTCTTTAGTATAGAAAAGAATGGGGTTTGTGTCAGCAATATGCATTACTTAATCGATGGAATTAATAATGCGGTGATAGCTGTCGAGGCGTTGTTGACTGATTTTATTTTCAGCTACTGCTTTGAGCAAACCACAATTCGGTTCATTGAGGTGTTTACAATCTCTAAAATGGCAATTTTGGGTGTATTTATGCAGCTCCACAAAGCCGTGGATCACATCCTCTTTAGAAATATCCCACAAACCAAATTCCCGTACTCCGGGAGAGTCAATCAGGCTTGTTTTCATTGTGGATGAAGGATCAGTTGATTGAGTATTGTTTGAGGAGCGGCTGGTTGAATGGATATGATACAGGCGTGAGACACTGGTGGTATGAATGCCTTTATTGGTTGCCAGAGACACTTCACCTTCTTTAATCTTAGCATCCGGGAGCAGGGCATTAATCAGAGAGGATTTACCCACTCCTGACTGTCCGACAAAGACGCTGACTTTACCGGCTAATTGCTCAAGCAGAGAATCCATTCCATACTGGCTTTTGGCACTGGTATAAAGAATTTTATAATTAATATCATGATAGATTTTAATGCGTTTTTCCAGAACTTCTCTTTGCTCATCAGATAAGGTATCAATTTTATTGAGCACT
>WTAX01000069.1 GCA_013139395.1 Gammaproteobacteria bacterium
GTAAACGTCAATTAAAACCCACATTCACAAATAGCCTCAGTCAGGTCAGACTATGATCTTCAATTCGCAATCCGGAGATATAAATGACCCCAGCAAATTCAAAAGATGCTTCGATGAAGCAGCACATCGAGGCTTGCCAAGCCAGTAATTTAAGTCATGCAGCCTATTGCCAACAGCATGATATTCCATCTCATATTTTTAGCTATTACCGGAAGAAATTGGGTTATGTTACGTCATCTAAAGCAGTCAGTAGCAAAAATCAACTCATTCCAATTAATCTATTGTCTGAGTCCATCAATTCAGGGAAAATTAAAATAAGCCACAGCAATGGTTTTAGTCTGGAAATTAATTCTGATACCGACCTAAATCAGATAAAACCTGTACTGGAGTTACTCAGGACAGTTTCATGATAAATGGCATCACGGTCAATCAGGTTTATCTGGTTTCTGGTGTCACCGATATGAGAAAAGCCACTCAGGGATTATCACTGATTGTTTCAGAACAATTGGAGCACAATCCCTTTGATGGTAGCGTCTTTGTTTTTTGTAATCGCCAACGAGATAAACTCAAAATACTGTACTGGGAACGTAATGGTTTCTGGCTTTACTACCGCACGCTTGAAAAAGGTAAATTCTGCTGGCCCACTGAAAAAGAACAACAAACCCTGTCATTAACCCTACGAGAATTACAGTGGTTACTGGATGGTTTGTCCTATACACAACACCATGCCCACCCTGAAATTCAGGGTCTGAAAAACAACTAAAAAGTCATTAAAAATACGAATAAAACAGAATAAAACCAAGCATTTAATGCTGTTTTTTAGTATAATATCACCCATGAGTTCAACCGATAAAACACTCCCAGAAGACACACCCGCACTGCAAAATATGGTGCTTGAACTCCAGTCAAAAGTGAACTGGTATGAAGAGCAATTCCGCCTGTTGCAACATAAACAATTTGGTACTTCCAGTGAAAAAGAAGCCCATCCTGATTTCTTTAATGAGGCTGAAACATTCGCAGACGAAGCAGAGCCAGAAGCCTGTGAAACCATCACCTATGAGCGTAAGAAGCCAGGTCGTAAACCTTTACCAAAAGACTTGCCTCGTAAAATCGTTCGCCATGAGTTAGCTGAATCCGAGCAAGTGTGTGACTGTGGCCATCATCTTCATGAAATCGGTGAAGAGACTTCAGAACAACTGGAAATCATTCCAGCTCAGGTTTATGTGGTTGAACACGTTCAGGTTAAATACGCTTGTCGTGCTTGTGAGGAAGGCGTTAAGACTGCTGCAAAGCCAGCACAACCAATTCCCAGAAGTTTTGCATCACCCAGCTTACTGGCCTATATCATTGTTTCCAAGTTTCTGGATAGTTTGCCTCTCTATCGACAGGAAGTGATATTCAACCGCTATAAGATTGATATTTCCAGAGCCAGTATGTCCAACTGGGTGCTCAAATCAGCCGAACTGCTTAAACCTTTCTACAATCGACTCTTGTATTACCTCATTTTGCAGCAAATCATTCAGGCGGATGAAACCACTTTGCGGGTGATCAATGATGGGCGTGAGAACTGTCCAAAGTCTTATATGTGGCTCTATCAAAGTGGGGACTATGCCCCCGAGTGCCCCATTGTTTTATATGAATACCAGCCTACCCGTGCAGGTCAACATGCCAAAACATTTTTAACCGGATTCTCAGGCTATCTGCAAACGGATGGCTTCCCTGGTTATCATATCTTTGACGGTGAAGACAGTGACGTTACCTTGCTGGGGTGCATGGCGCATGTCCGGAGAAAATTCCATTATGCCTTAAAAGCATTACCCAAAGAAAGTCAGAAAAAGCCTGGCATGGTACAAATGGCGATCAGTAAAATTGCTAAATTGTATGCCATTGAGAAACAAATCAAACACCTCAATGCTGAGCAACGCTACCTTATTCGTCAGGAAAAAAGTAAACCCTTGCTCAATGACTTTAAGCTGTGGTGTGATGATAAGGTCTCTAAAACAACAAAAGACAGTAAGCTGGGTGTTGCGATCCGTTATGTAATCAACCAATGGAAATATCTGACCATCTATCTTGAGGATGGTCATTTACAGATTGATAATAATACGGCAGAACAACGGATCAAACCTTTTGTGATCGGCAGAAAAAACTGGGTGATGAATCAAAACCCACGCGGTGCTAATGCCAGTGCAATATTATATTCCCTGGTGCAAACAGCAAAAGCAAATAACCTGGAACCGTTTGCCTTTTTACAGCATATACTGACTGAGTTGCCTAAACTGGGTCGGCATTACGATGATGAAGCATTAGATCAATTCATGCCATGGAATTTAACTGAAAAAATTCAGCCTTTAAATAAAGTGGCATGATCCGTCAATGTGGGAAGAATTGACCAGAACATAGATATGGATTTGACTCTGGTAGTCGCCAATAGAAGGGTAATTTAGGGCTCCCAACTAATCGTTCAAGAGAGACTCCTTTAGGATTACCCAAGTTAGTTAAACCAAATAAAACCCATGTCTTGCTCTGATCAGGTTGTGGCCGTTTAAACCATTTCTTCATTAATGGCTTCATACGACTACGATACTTACGTC